>CAZBUF010000367.1:0-2742 GCA_964495025.1 uncultured Bacteroidales bacterium
TAACGAGAATAAAATAGCACTTCGCATTATTCATAAAAAAAATGTAAAGAATCTTACTTTTATTACGGAGTCTGACGAGGAGGGCAATTTATTTTGGGTAGCTGCAAACGAAATTACCATCGATATGGTAAATAAGTATGAAGATGCTGTTACTAAGGCATTGGAGTCTATGCACAAATTGTCAGAGAAGAAATCCAAGGAATAATTATTTGCACAAGCTCGCCGGAGCTTCATTGTTAAATCCCGGTGTTTTCAATATTGATGAAAAATTAGTTGCTACGGCGTATTTTCTCCTTTACCTGGTAAATGCCTGTACTTTTTCTTTTACCTTCCAATTTAATTCTTCCTATTTCTTTGAAGAGGTAAGCATCGTTGTTTTCTGTTCGTTTATACAGATCCTCAGAGATCAGTAAATCCTGATGGTATTCTTTACACATACTTTCAATACGAGCCGCAGTGTTAATGGTATCGCCATTATAAGAAATATCCCTTCTGGTCTGTCCGACCTGCAGCACCATTACATGCCCTACATGCACTCCGGCTTTAAATCCGGGTACCAGCTTATATTTCCGGCTGAAGTACCTCTCTCGCCGGGAAATTCTTTTTTGGAACGCGAAGTAAGCTTTCAGGTAATTACAATCCAGTATCCCGCTTTTTACTTTCCAGGAGATTATGGCACCGTCACCTAAATACTGATAAATTTCACCATGATAAAAACCAAATACCGTCATGTTATTAAAAATATCCTGTACCAGGTAGCTGAATTTTCTGTGAAAAAGTTTCTCGGCAATTGCTGTAGATGATTTCATATCAAGAAACATAAATATTCGCTCTTCCTCTCTCGGTTTACTAAGGATTCCCAGGAACCAGCGAATAAAATTCATTCTCCCCATCCTCATCCGCATTCCCTTAAAAAAGTTGAAAATAATTCCGCTTAAGTAGAAATACGCCAGGAAACGAAAGAAATCAATATTCATAGTTGGGATTTGCTGCATGATTTTTTCATAGTTACCACTACGGATCTGGTTAACTGAAAAACGAGCTGCAATTAACATCAGTGCAAAGGCAGAGCCAAAATAAACCAGCCACTTGAACAATACTATCATTCGTGATGGCAGGAAACGGGCCATACGGTCAGAAATAATGAGATTCAGCAGAAAGAACAGAAAAGAGATGGCAGATCCGAACACCAGAAGAATAAGGTATAAATTATCTAACAGAAGTAGATTAAAATAGATTGTGAAGACCTTATCATCGCCGGTGATGAAAATGTAAAACAGGAAGATTCCATACCAGAATATAATCTGGTATAAAAGATATTTAAGATGTTTTACTAATCTGTTTGACTTCATAATGCTGCTTTATAAATGCAGGAAGCTGCTATTCACCTAAAGGTATAAAAAGCTTTCTGAAATCGTAATACAAAATACTAAAAGATGATAGACCAGCTTCTCATACAAAGGTAAAAGCGGCTATTTAATATAGTGCCAAATATAAGATACTGATGTGTCTTATAATGTATGTGCATTATAGCCTGTCCCGCTTAGGCGGGATTAAGATAGCTTTGGACTTAAAGTCCAACAGTTTCAACTATCCAGTAAACACTCTAAAAAGCAAAAATAATAGGGGAGGAGCTATAATTTTTTCTCTTTGGGTTGCTTTGCGGAACACGCTTTTTACGGTTCTCGCCTAAGGCGAGAGGAGCGAAATGGGTGTGGGGTATAATAAATCATATATAGTGTAATTTATTTATAATGAAGTTTTTGCATTGAATAAAATATATTATACATTTGATAAGCAAACACTAAATTTCCACATTTTTAAATTATAATAATAGAAAATACAATATTATGCCTGAATTTTTTGATGAAATATTGGTCACAACAATGACTGCAATTGTTAGTGCATCAGTTCCTATAATTTTTGTGTACATAAAAAGAAAACTTAAAGAAAGACGCTTTCCTGTTGCTGCACTTGATAGATTAAATAAATTAAGAGGGTATTGGTATGGTTATTTCAATCAGCTTGTTGATGATGAAAGGATCATGGGAAAAGAAATAGAAAAAGAGTTTCCTAGTAAAGTATATATTGAATCAAAAGGAAGAAGAATCACAGGCGAATGTGAATATGAAGCTAAAAATGAGAATAATATAATAATAATTAGAAAGCTTAGGCTTTTTAATGGCTATTTTGATGGACATTTCATAAAGATTGAATATGAAAATAAGGACAAGTCTATTTTCCAAAAAGGAAGCTTTATTGCCAGATTGGACGATTTTGGTAAAGAAATTGTTGGCCAATTTGTCGGATATTCCCCGACACAGGAGAAGATAATTCATGGCAATATTAAACTTAGAGACTCGACAAATGATGTTTCTTATAAGTTAATTGATACATAGACAGTTCATGTAATAATTCGTTAGATAAGAATAATAAGGTATAAGCGGCTATTTACATATAATGCCAATTATAAGAAATGTATTGTATATACGTGTCTTATAATGCTATAAGCATTATGTTAAAATTGCTTTGGACTTAAGGTCCAACACTTTCTACTATCCAACAAACACTATAAAAAGTAAAAAAAGAGGGGAGGAGAAATAAGTTTTTTCTAAGAACTACTTAGCGGAACACTCTTTTTGCGGAGTGAAAGGAAGCAAAATGGGTGTGGAGTAGCTTAATGATACTTTATAACTTGAATTTTTTGAAATTATTGAAGCGTTTAGCCTATTTTTAAGTCTA
>CAZBUF010000368.1:0-16099 GCA_964495025.1 uncultured Bacteroidales bacterium
CTTGTTGAATTATTACAGCCTAAATACATGAAGGTGCTGGCTGATTTCAACCAGCGCGGAAATATTCATACGCAGGTTACTGCAATTCATGGCAAAAAAAACGAAAATGCCTGACCACGTAAAAGCAACCGGCAGAAGAAAATCAAATAAAGCATATATTTTATTATCCGGCGGACAGGATTCATTCGCCTGCGTTTTGTGGGCAAAGAATGAATTCCTGAAACCAGAGGCTATCAGCATAACCTACGATCAGACCCACATTGTTGAGGTCAGTTATGCAAAAAAGATAACGGGGCATTTTAATATTGAGCATACAGTATATGATATTAATAATTTCTTTAAGCTTTTTGCCACGAGTTCATTATTAAATAATACTGATCATAATATAAATCATCCTGTTGCAAAACATCTGCCAGCCAGTTTTATACCCAACAGGAACAGCATTTTTTTAACTGTGGCAGCTAACCATGCATTCAGAAAAAATGAAAAACATATTCACCTTGTGACCGGCGCTTGTGAAACGGATTATTCGGGTTACCCCGACTGCAGGGATAGCTATATGAAAGCCAAGGCCACGGAGTTATCATTGAGCCTTGATCGTCCCGTTTCCATCCATACCCCTTTAATGTGGCTGAACAAAGCGCAGATATTCGAACTGGCCGCTAATGCCGGCAGACTGAAAGAGATGAATGAACTTACGATGACCTGCTACAATGGTGTTGAGAAGCTAAATGAATGGGGCAGGGGATGCGGCCAATGCCCTGCATGTAAATTGCGCAGGAGAGGATTTGAAGAATTTATAAAAAAATCATCATAACTATTTGTAAACCAGTCTGCCTGAGGACGTTATCTCTCCTTCAATAACCTGTTTCGGCGTTCCGTAGAGATAGATGTCCCCTTCTCCATAAATATTGTATTCCAGTCTGTTGATGACACGAACCTTACAGATACCTTTTGAAAAGTTGTAAACTTTGGCATTGTCTGTATATAAATTGCTTGCATCAACTGACATGAGCCCGCAATTTAATATATTCAGATTCTTTGAAGATCCTGTAAGTGTAAGTTTACCTCCACAGGGGAAATTGTTCCAGTAGTAAAATGTATTACAGTCGAGTTCAAGCTGTGCCTGGTTCAGTTTGCTCATGAATATCAGACCGATTTCCTCTGACTTAATAGCATTTACAGTTTCAATATAACATGTTTCAAAAGCACTAATCTTTCCCAGGGAGTCTGCACTTATATATAAACTAACCTTATTATCATTTGGCCTTAACCATTTAAGCCTGTAATCATTTTCAACCTGCAATATATTATCTCCCACAGTAATAATAGTCTTTTCCACGAAATCTTTATTCCCCGTAATTTTTATCGTGTATGAAGTATCCTGTGTCAGATAAACATTAAAAACACCATGAAGTTCGATCTCTTTAAAAACGGGTAAATCTACCTGCCTTGTTGCCGGTTCATCATCATAAATATTTTTTTCACATGATAGCAACACAGGTAGAAATATAATCAAATAGAAGTATTTCACTATTTCCACAGTTTTTGATATTAATTTTTCATATTTAAATTTTATTTCCAGTGATAACCAAAACCTATTTCAGGATAGTCAAGAATATGTAAATGCGATTTCATGGAAATATTTATTGAAAAACGATCGTATAATTTATATCGAAAAATAGCACGGTTATAAATGATGTCCTTGTTAACCCTGTCAAGGAGAAATAAATAAATCCCTTCCTGGACAATAATACTCATTTTATTATAAACAAACTCCTCTGACAGGTGAATGCCGGTACGAAAGTCGTCAGATCTTCTGATATCTTCAGAACCGATAGACTGCATCTCAATTTTTGTTCCCGAATCATAAAACAGATCAGGTCCTAAACCCAGGCAGAATACACGAAAAAATTCTCTTTTAATTTCCAACGACAGAGAGGAAGTGAAATAAATATCTGTTTGCAGGGCGCCAATGTGCTTTCCGCCAACTGAATAAATTGCAAATAATTCATTATGCGGGATATGAGGTTTGATCTCATATGATGTTTTTTTGATCTTGTTTCCTGCCAGATAACTCAGCCCTCCGTATAATGTCAGGAAATTTACCCCCTGGTTGGGCTCATGCATGTTTGCATTTGAAAAATGATTAAATGCGATACCCGAATTAACAAAAATGTTTTTCAGCAGTTGATATTTTATGCCGAGCTCGGAATTGAAATGCATATTTAAATGTGAACCTACGGAAACATTCTGATAGTTGTCATTCAAATCAAATTTCTTTGTAACGTAACCAAGTCCTATTCCAATTTGATTATTAAGCTGAAAATTTCTTCTGCTGATGATGTGTGTGATAATGAAAGGATAGATACCCGTTTCTCTGCCGAAGACTTCATCATTACCGAGAGTGGAATGAAAAAATGAAATTCCGTACCCGGGATAATTGTATATTTGCTGCCAGTAATTTTCCCCCGTGCTATGTTTTGATATATTCAGTTCCAGTGAATGAACATTGTCATTAATCAGGTAGAGGAAATGCGGGTACTCCGGTAAAACAAATCCATAATGATAATTTGCGCGAAAATAAAGTTCGTCACTGAACCTGGGCTGAGCCGTTACTATATGGTTATAAAAGACAAAAAAAATAGTAAGCAAAAAACGATATCTATAAAGTACTTTCATTAATTATAGGCTTTCGACAGTTTCATTAGTTCTTTATTTTCTGCTACTGCATGCTTCTGATGCAGTTAATTATTTTATATACCTTAAAATATCTTTTAAGGATCTCATATTTTATAATATTTATATCTCATAACTCCGTCAGCGATACTAAGCTTTAGATATGAGGAGTAACTTAATCCATCTATTAATGCATCAAGAGTTATATAAGTTGTCGGGCCAAATACTTCTATGTGCCTTTTGTGATCATGGCCGGTAATTACAAGGTCAACCTTATGTTCAGCAAACAAATCCAGAAGCACATATAATTCTTCCACAAGAGGATTGGTTGATGTTGTAAACCGGTTCCTGAAGAAGTTATTATGTGTTATAACAACGCAATGCCGGTAATTTTTCCTTGTATTACGGAGTATTTCCTTCAGCCAGGCAAGCTGCCTGTTACCCAGTGTACCGCTTCCTGTATCAACACATATATAAAGGTCTGTTGCCTCCGGAGTTTCAATAGTAACAGTATACGTTGAGGATCCAAAATAAGTAAAGAAAGTTACCCAACCGTTAAAATACAGTTCATGGTTGCCTGCAATAAGAAAGTATGATACTGAATCAGATTCATCAAGTATTTGTTTTAATATATCATAATCTTCTTTTCTGCCGGTAGTAATATCCCCATCAAGAAATAATGCTGTTATTTCAGGTGTTTTGGATATGTTAAGCAGTTTTTTAATGTTAACGGTACCACCAATATGGCAATCAGCTGCCAGAATCAATTCGTAGGAGTTAGTTTCCAGTTTTAAATCATGAGTAGGATTAAGGTTATTCCATTGCATCGACTGGTCAAATCGTTTATTTGCCCTTTCAGTTGACCTTATAAATCCTGAATAATCCAGGACCTTGTAACAACCCTGTACAAAAAGTAATACAAAAAAAATATATATTGCTCCCCTTATCCTTTTATTTTCCATGCTAAACCCGTTCTAAAGAACAAACCAAAATAATTAACCTGCATATTAAATAAACCGGCACTCTGATACCATAACTCAGAGTAAATTTTTAAACGTGTACTTATATTGTACAGGAAACTGCACATAACCATTGGATTGGTTTCCTGCTGAATAAGAAAATGATCATAATTAGTAATTGAAGCTGTTGTGTTCCATGTATGGCCAACCGGCTTTACATAGTAAGAAAAGGAATACATTAAATTCCGTGGTTCAAAGATTCTTGTATCCGGGCCCTTTTGAAGGTCGTACTCTTTGATGGTACTATTGTTAAATATATACATCCTGAAATTATTCCCCATTTTTAGCTTAAAATGGTCACTGCCGTATGCCAGGATTATCCCCCAGTTAATATCGTACATCATATCTGAGAACGGGTTGATCCTGCAGAATACTTCCGCTTCAATGGGAATCTGTTTGATTATAAAATTGCCGGAAGCATTTATAAACCATCCTGTAAACTTTTTATTATTCTGGTTGTTGAATGAGAATAAAAAGCCGGTTTGTGCCATGTAATTTTTTATCTCATATGATGAAAGTGAGGCTAGCCTGGAATATGCACCGTTTGAAACATTATTTATCCCAATATCAATATAATTCTGTTGATTAATCAGTGAGCAGGCAGGATAGCAATAAACTAAAAATATGATATGAATAAAAACGATCCTCATTCTTCCATGATACATTATTATTCAAAAATAAGATAAATAATATACAGGTTATTATATATGGAGTGGTTTTTTAATTTGTAATTTTGCATGGATTGTGTTAAAATTCCATGTCTGAAATAAATTATTATATTACAGAATATTTTGAGTCGCTGCAGGGAGAAGGTAAGTATGCAGGGGCACTGTCTTTTTTTATAAGGTTTCATTTTTGTAACCTTACATGTTCCTGGTGTGATACAAAATATACGTGGCTGGAAAGGTCGGGGGCATATGAGGAATTCTCAAAAGAACAGTTAATACAATTAATCAGGAACAATAACAGCAGTAACGTTGTTTTTACCGGAGGAGAACCTGCATTATACAAACTTGATGAACTTGTTAGTGCCGGGAAGAAGTATCATGTGGAAAGCAACGGGATGTTTATACCTGATGAGCCTGTTGATATTACTCTTAGTGACGGGACGAACCTTAAAAGGGATGCGATGAAAGAGGAGGTCTTCAGGCATTTTAACTGGGTTATATCACCAAAACTGAAAAATGCAGGGCAGAATACCGGTAACGCGTTTTTAAATTACTGGAAAGACAAGGACTATTGTACATTCAAATTTATAATTAATGATAGCAGGGATTTGCAGGAAGTGGAGGATATTATTAATAATTTTAATATTTCAAAAAGCAGGGTTTATATAGGACTTGAGGGCACAACCGTCGAATCGCAGCTAAAGCCCGATATGGTCGACATTATTTTAAAGAACGGATATAATTATTCACCACGGTTACAGATATTATTATGGGGAACACAAAGGGCAAAATGAGATACCTTCTTAGCAAGGAGTTTAAGTTCAATGCAGCACACAGGATAATTAACAATTATTCCGGTAAATGTACTAATTTACATGGCCATACATGGACCGTTGTTGTATACATTGAAGGATATAAGCTTGATGAAAGAAATATGTTAATGGATTTTAACGAGATAAAGATTATAAATAAATGGATCGATAAAAATCTCGATCATTCTGCTATTTTATGGGAAAAAGACCCTGTGTTGCCTTATCTCATGGAAAATTCACAGAAAGTATTTCCCACACAATCGAATCCTACATCTGAGCATCTTGCCGAACTTATTCTTAAAGAGGCAATCTCCTGTTTTAATAATTCAAATGTGTGGGTTGAATCAGTTGAAGTAAAAGAATCATGCACTTCTTCTGCAAGGGTATACGCTGAATGACAGGGGAGAAGACAGCCGCTTTAGTGCTTGTCCCGCGAATTTATTTTCAATGTAAGAAATGAGTTGGTCAGTAAATTTATAACAAGGAGTTTTCCGCTCAGCACATCGCCAATCCCCGTGATTATTTTAATGGCTTCGTTAGCCTGCAGGCACCCTGCCAATCCCGGTAATACCGCAAGTACAGCCGTGCCGGATTCCGGGTGTTCCTTTTCCTCAGGTGGCTCGGGATAAAGATCCCTGTAATCAGGCCCGCCTTTATAGTTAAAAACAGATACCTGCCCTTCATAGTTATTTACCGAACCGAATACCAGGGGTTTCTGCAATTTCAGCGACCATTCATTTGTAATATACCTGGTCTGATAGTTGTCGGAACAGTCTACCATAAGATCATAGCTGCCAATGATACTTTGTGCGTTTTCGCGGGTCAGAAAATAATCGTATATTTTTATATCAACATGTGGATTTAACTTTATCAGTTTTCGTTTTGCAACTTTAGTTTTCCTGCTGCCTATATCATCAGTATCGTAAAGGATCTGTCTTTGCAGGTTACTTAAATTAACAGTATCGCCATCTATTATACCTGTTCTGCCTGTTCCTGCGGCAGTTAAATATTTAAGCACGGCAGAACCCAGTCCTCCGGCACCCACAACAAGCACCTTTGCTGCCCTGAGTTTTTGCTGTCCCTGAACCCCGAATCCGGGTAACGACAGGTGACGGGAATACCTTTCCAGCTCCTTATCAGAAAATGCCTGTTCATTCATAATTACCTGTTATTAGTTATTCGCGGAAACAAGTATCCCAGTCTTTCCATACCGCTTCATAACCATTATCCTTAATCATGCGGGCCACTTCCATGGGTGAGCGGGTATCATCAACCTCAAACTGCTTAAGGGCATTTGCACAGCTGGCATATCCGCCCGGATCAGTCATTGATCCCGCACTCATGCAGGTAATACCCAGTCTTATGCTATTGTCCCTGAAGCTTCTGCTTTCCCTCGTAGACATTGACAGTTCAACATCTTCATCGAACAATCTGAAGGCAGTAATCAGCTGCACAAGCTCCCTTTCAGTAAGGGGTGATTCGGGTTCGAATGCTCCCATATGTGGCCGCAGCCTGGGAAAAGATACGGAATATTTGGTTTTCCAGTATGTTTGCTCAAGGTACCTAAGGTGCAGGGCAGTGAAAAATGCATCTGTACGCCAGTCTTCCAGTCCGAGTAAACTACCAAGCCCTGTTTTATGGATTCCCGCTTTTCCAAGTCTGTCAGGAGTCTCAAGCCTGTAAGTGAAATCTGTCTTTTTACCAGTAGGATGGTACAATGCATATCGCTGCCTGTTATAGGTCTCCTGGTAAATATATACCGTATGCAGACCTAAAGATACAAGCTCTTCATATTCGTGCTGGTCCAAAGGCTGCACTTCGAAGGAGATTTGTGAGAAATAGGGCTTAATTAATTTAATTGCATTTTTAAAGTATTCAAGGTTCACCTTCTCGGGATAGTCGCCGGTAACAATAAGAATATGTTCATATCCGAATGACTTTATTGCTTGTACCTCTTTTAATATCTGATCGTCGTTAAGAGTGATCCTCTTAATACGGTTATTGCTGTTAAAGCCGCAGTATACACACTGGTTCATGCATTCATTTGATAAATACAGAGGTATATATAACTGAATTGTCCTGCCAAAACGTTTTTGTGTAAGATGATGGCTTTTGACTGCCATCTGTTCTAAATAGGGCGCAGCAGCAGGAGATACCATGGCCTTAAAATCATCGGGATCAGGATGTTCCCTGTCCAGGGCTTTTTCAACATCCCTGCCGGTTTTGGAATAAATATCTTTTCTGACGGATTCCCAGTTATATGTATTTA
Source organism: uncultured Bacteroidales bacterium (assembly GCA_964495025.1). Lineage (GTDB taxonomy): Bacteria > Bacteroidota > Bacteroidia > Bacteroidales > UBA10428. Next base: position 7,448 of record CAZBUF010000368.1, read on the forward strand.
ATATTTCGGAAAAGCTCATTTTATAACTTTACGTTTTTATATTCAGATAACAGTTATTGTTTATTCATCAAGAAAAGCTGTAAGAGGGCTTGTTGCTTCTGCCGACTCTGATTGTTCACCGGCCTTTGCTTCATAAGCCATCCTGCCTGCCTCTACGGCCATTTTAAAAGCCTGAGCCATCTTAACCGGATCACGTGCAACAGCAATGGCAGTGTTTATAAGCACTGCATCTGCGCCCATCTCCATAGCCTCGGCGGCATGCGACGGCACTCCCAGTCCGGCATCAACCACCACAGGCACCTTACTTTGTTCAATGATTATTTGCAGAAAATCTTTTGTCCTGCATCCTTTATTACTACCTATAGGTGAGCCTAATGGCATTACTGTGGCAGCCCCCGCCTCTTCAAGTTTCCTGCACAATACAGGGTCCGCCTGCACATAAGGTAATACAATAAATCCCAGTTTTACCAGCTCTTTTGTTGCTTGAAGCGTTTCATCCGCGTCAGGAAGCAGGTATTTCGGGTCAGGATGAATTTCAAGCTTCAGCCAGTTTGTACCCAGAGCTTCCCTTGCCAGCTGTGCAGCAAATACTGCTTCTTTGGCTGTTCGCACACCCGATGTATTAGGTAAAATATGTATTCCCGGCATACTGAGGTGATGTATCATATCATCATCAGCATCATTAATATCCACCCTTTTCAGGGCAACGGTAACAAGTTCACTGCCCGATGCCAGAACAGCTTTTTCCATAATACGGTTGCTGCCAAATTTTCCCGTGCCTATGAAAAGTCTTGATGTAAATTCTTTTCCGGCTATTATTAATTTTCCCATTTCATTTAAAGTGTTTTTTTATTTTATCAATCAAAGTCATTGTCTTTAATGTAATATCATCTGCATTTGCTATCACTGAGGATACAGCTATACCATAGAGGCCTGCCTGCAACAGCAGGCTGATATCATCCTCCGTAATTCCTCCGATAGCAATTACGGGAATATGAATATTTTCTCTTTTCACTTTTTCCAGTATCGCCGAATAACCCCGGATGCCCAGTACGGGACTTAATTTCTTCTTGGTGGTTGTGAATCTGTAGGGCCCGAGGCCTACATAATCAGCACCTTCAGAAGATACCCGTACAATATCTGAAAAAGTATTGGCTGTGCCTCCTATAATAAAATCGTTACCCAGTATTTGCCTGGCCTCACTCACACTTAGATCATCTTTGCCGAGATGCACACCTGAAGCACCCGTTTCTTTTGCTATATCAACATTGTCATTTACGATCAGCTTTGCTTTGAATTTATCGGTAACCTCTTTGGCTTTAAGCACAGTGTCTGACCATATTCGCTCATCAAATCCCTTGATCCTCAACTGCACCCACCTGCAGCCGCCTTCGCAGGCTTTTACCGTTTGTTCATAGTGGGCATCAGCATCAGCCCCGAAAGTTATAAACTGCAGCCTTTCTATTACCTTATCATTCATAGTGATAGCCTAAAAGTGTTTTATTACTGAGAATAAACTTCCTTGTATATTCCTTCGCATCCCTGCAGGCTCTTTCGAGCGGACGACCCAGGGCCAGACCTGCAGCAATTGCAGAAGACAGAACACATCCTGTACCATGTTTGCTATAACCTTCAATTGATTTTCCGCCAATAGTAATCTCATCCCCGCTCGTAAAAAGGATGTCATCTTTGGTATTTCCTTTTAAATGCCCCCCCTTAAGCAATATGGAACAATTGCTGTTTCCTGTCATTGTAATGAACTCCTGCTCAGGATTACCCTTGTTATCAGTCAGTACCTTTGCTTCATCAATATTGGGAGTTATTAAATATGCCTTACCGGCAACTTCCCTTAACAGACTATCACTGATATTGTTATTGAAGGTAAAGCCTGAAGAAGAGCTTAATACCGGATCCCATATTATTCTTATGTCTTTATTCTGTTCAGTTAAATAAAGTATTACCGGTAACAGTGCATTGGTGATATCAATCAGTCCTATTTTAACTATCTGGAAGTCATATTTGTCACCCAGCACTTTTATTTGTCTTATTATTTTTTCAGCAGGCAGCCATTCGGCATCTGTAAATATTTCATGATTCTGGTATGTCAGGGCCGAACAAACGGCTAACCCATAGACCCTGTTCATTTCCAGAGTCTTGATATCAGAAATTAACCCGGCGCCTCCGCTCGGATCAAAACCTGCTATTGTTAATACATACGGACGAACTGCCGGCATTTTCTGTTTAATTCAATAAAGTAATTAACTGTTTTGTCTGTGTTTTTATCTGTAATATAGTTATTCCATAATGTGCCCATAACCGCTGCTCCGTCAAATCCCATTAATAAAGTCTTTTCAATATTTTCGGATGATATGCCCCCAAGTGCAATAACTTTGGCATCTGTTTTATTTTGTTTGAAGAAGGCGGTTATTTCTTCTTCACTAAACCTGCTTTTATAATTTTCTTTGGATATACTATCAAATACAGGACTAAGGAAAGCATACTGAAAGCCCTGAAGTTTCAATAATTCATCAAAACTGTGGCAGGATATGCTTTTCTGAATACCTTCCTGCATAAATTCATTTGTTTTATGTTTGTTGCCGCTGCTGAAATGCACTCCCTTCAGGTTATATTCATTATAAAGGCTTATGTGTCTGTGAATAATAATATGCTTATGATATATATCAGGGATAGTATCCATATATCTTTTGTAATCTTCAGCTGAAGAACCGGGTTTGCGCAGGTGAAAACTTTCAAGGCCCGCATCAAACAGGTGTAGCAACAATTCATGCTCAGCATGAAAATTTTCAGGATGCGATATTATTATTAGTTGCATAGTGTATTATGACCTGATATAAATTTCTCCTCCGGCTTCCTTGAACTCCTGTGATTTTTCTTTTAGTTTTTCAGAATGTTCCTTAACATAATGAGTTGTCTTCATCGCACAATAATGTTCGCCGCACATTGAACAAAAATGTGAGAGTTTACTGCCTTCATCGGGGAGTGTTTCATCGTGATATTTGAGTGCACACTCCGGATCAAGTGCGAGATGAAACTGGTCTTTCCATCTGAATTCAAATCTTGCTTTACTCATTGCATCATCCCTGAGCTGTGCACCGGGATGCCCCTTGGCAAGATCAGCCGCATGGGCTGCCAGCTTATAGGCAATAACCCCGTTTTTAACATCTTCCTTATTCGGTAATCCCAGGTGTTCTTTAGGCGTGACATAGCATAATATTGCAGCTCCGTGCCATGCGATCATCGCACCACCTATTGCCGATGTTATATGATCATAACCCGGCGCAATATCCGTGGTGAGAGGCCCCAATGTATAGAAAGGGGCTTCACTGCAAGCTGATAACTGGAGGTCAACATTTTCCTTAATCTTGTTCATAGGAACATGGCCGGGGCCTTCTATCATTACCTGCACATCTTTATTCCATGCCTTTTCAGTGAGCTCGCCCAGCACATTAAGCTCGGCAAACTGCGCTTTGTCATTTGCATCTGCTATGCATCCGGGCCTTAGTCCGTCGCCGAGAGATACTCCCGTATCATATGCAGCAAGTATGTCACATATTTCATCGAAATTTGTGTACAGAAAATTTTCCCTGTGATGTATAAGGCACCATTTGGCCATTATTGAACCGCCACGGGATACTATCCCGGTTGTCCTCTTAACGGTTAAAGGAATATGTTTCCAAAGCAATCCTGCATGAATAGTGAAGAAGTCAACACCTTGCTCTGCCTGCTCTATAAGTGTGTCTTTAAAGATATCCCAGGACAGTTCCTCAACTTTACCATTGACTTTTTCCAGCGCCTGGTAGAGTGGTACTGTGCCCAGCGGTACAGGTGAATTTCTTAAGATCCATTCACGGACCTCATGAATATTTTCCCCTGTGGAGAGATCCATTATTGTATCAGCACCCCACCTGAATGCCCAAACTGCCTTTTCAATTTCTTCAGGGATACTTGAAGTTGTTGGTGAGTTCCCGATGTTTGCATTTATTTTTACCAGAAATTTGCGGCCTATAATCATCGGTTCACTTTCAGGATGATTAATATTGGCAGGAATTATTGCCCGTCCTTCGGCAATTTCCTTCATTACTGTTTCAGGTGCCATGTTCTCCCTTATTGCAGCATACTCCATTTCCGGAGTTATTATTCCCTGCCTTGCATAGAACATCTGTGTGACATGCCTGCCTTTTATTGCCTTCAGCGGCTTTTTATTCAGATGCCTGAAACGTATGCCTTTAAGATTATCATCATTTAACCTTGCTCTCCCGTATTCTGAACTAAGTGAGCTTTGCTCAGTTACATCGCCCCTGTTAAGGATCCAGTCTTTGCGGATGCATGGCAATCCCTTGTTGATATCAATGTTTGTTACAGCGTCGGTATACGGACCTGATGTATCATATACCAGTACAGGAGAATTCTCTTCAGTGACGCCATTTTTACAGATTGTAGGCGACAGATCAACCTGTCTCATGGCTACCCGTATGTCATGCATTTCCCCTGTTAAAAATGTTTTTTTTGATCCCGGAACAGGGCCCCTTGAAATGATAGAATCGATCTTCAGATTATCTTTCATTTTTTTCTTTTATAAGTTATTAATAACTAAAAACTTATCAACCACCCCTGGTAGCTTTGATTATAATTATTTTATCATTTTCACATAAACAGACATCATTCCATTTTTCTTTGGCGATTACTTCATAATTAACTGCTACGGCAATGCCTTTTTTCTCTTTAATATCAATTAAATCAAGCAAGGTGTCAATATTGCAGTTATCATTAACGAAACGTTCATGTTCATTAATATATACCAGCATCATAGTAAGTTTTTTGCGGGATGTCTCTGTTACTTCCTGCGCCGGCATTATCCGGATCAGGTTCAAAGGGTATGATCTCAGCCCGAAGTATTAAGGCACCCCTGAAAAATCATGTTACTAAGTTATAACAGTTTTTTATATATAGTTATATTATCAGGAAAATTATTTGTAAGAGAACTTTAATATTTATTTAGTCTCTGTTAAATGTTTATAACATAATTCCCTCAATGAGAATTATTTACATACTGATTTATAAATTAACATAAAACCGGTGGGGATTTCACTGAAAACAACGTGACAGTAATACGTTTATCTCTCCTAAAAACTTATTAACTGAATTCAGATTTAACCGGCTATAATTAATTCAGGCAAGATATACCAATTATAAAGTATTTGATAAGATTTAAAAGAAAAGAATCAAAAAAACAATTCAGATTATTCAACCTTTAAAACATCACTGAACGCCTTTTTAAATGACTCTTTTGGTAAAGCCCCCATTGCCATCTGGGGCTGTCCTTCCTTAGGTACAAATAATATGGATGGGATGCTCTGGATACCAAACATGCCTGCAAGCTCTCTTTCCTGTTCCGTATCTATTTTATAGATATCTATTTTTCCTTCATATTCCACATAAAGTTCTTCCAGTATCGGGGTTACCATTTTACATGGCCCGCACCAGTCAGCATAAAAATCTATTACACAGGGTTTGCTGCCCTCAAATTTCCAGTCCTTATTCTCTTCGAAATTAAAAACTTTCTCTTTAAAAGATTCTTTATTTAAATGTTCAATCATATTTTTATGTTTAAATTAATAAAATTAACAAAATCCCTGTAACAAAGAGGTATTTTGTCAAATAATGTGCCATGCTTATATATTGGCCAAAAGTTAGATATAAAAGTAAATAATTGTAATTTTGTCAGATAAAATGTAAAAATTGACATATCTATATATGAAAATATGTCTACATAATCCGATTTTTAATATAATTTCTGGTATTGTAACAACAAAAAGGCAGGAATGTTTTGTGGTTGGCGGTTATGTTCGTGATTATCTTCTTGAGCGTGAATCAAAGGATATTGATATAGTTGTTCTGGGCAGTGGCATAGAGCTTGCAAGAGAAGTGGCTGCAAAAATCAGCAAAAGAACAAAGGTTAATGTATTCAGGAATTTTGGCACTGCCATGCTTAAATACAAGCGATATGAAATTGAATTTGTAGGTGCACGCAAGGAGTCATACAGCAGAAATTCACGAAAACCTGTTGTAGAGGACGGCACTCTTGAAGATGATCAAAAGAGGAGGGATTTTACGATAAACACACTTGCATTATCCTTAAATGAAGATACTTATGGTAATCTGATAGATTCATTCGGAGGTTTGGCTGATTTAAACAATAAGATAATCAGGACTCCCCTTGATCCTTCCAGGACTTATTCTGACGATCCCTTAAGAATGTTAAGGGCAATAAGATTTGCGTCGCAGCTTGAATTCGTAATAGAAAAGAAATCACTGGATGCGATTCACATGAACAGGCTAAGGATCAATATCATATCAAAAGAACGGATAACTGATGAACTGAATAAGATAATACTTTCTCCTGATCCGTGTGGGGGATTCATACTGCTGGAAAAAACAGGGCTTCTTAAGCATATTTTTCCTGAACTTGATATTATGAAAGGGGTTGAGATTAAAGACGGGATGGCTTATAAGGATATATTCCTGCACACCATAAAGGTTCTTGAAAATATCTCCGGAAAAACGGATAATCTGTGGTTACGCTGGGCGGCTTTATTGCATGATATAGGAAAACCTGCGACCAAAAGATTTTATCCTGATCAGGGCTGGACCTTTCATGGTCATGAATTCATTGGGGATAAAATGATTACGGATATTTTTCGGAAAATGAAGTTACCAATGGGATGGCAAATGAGATATGTCAGGAAGCTTGTAAACCTGCATCATCGTCCAATAGCTCTGGTACAGGAGGAGGTAACGGATTCTGCTGTAAGGAGGTTATTATTTGAAGCGGGGGATGATATTGATGATCTTATGACTTTATGTGAAGCGGATATAACTTCAAAAATAGGGGAGAAGGTAAAGAGGTATTTAAAGAATTTCCAGCTTGTCCGCAGGAAATTGATTGAAATTGAAGAAAAGGATGCGGTCAGAAATTTTCAGCCGCCGGTTGCCGGTGAAGTTATAATGAAAATTTTCGGTCTTAAACCGTGCAGGAAAGTCGGGATAATAAAAAATGCCATTAAGGATGCCATACTGGACGGGGAGATAAAGAATAACTATGATGAGGCATATGAATATATGCTGAAGAAGGCAAAGGAACTGGGATTGGAGCCGGTGTCGGACATTGAGTAATTGTATAGGCAGGTAGGGGGGACAGCCTCCTTTTTGAAATAACAAATCTCAAAACACAAATAACAAATAAATTCCAAATTCCAATTACGAAATACAAAACAAGTTAATTAATTATTAAACCCAGACAATTCAACAATTCAGAGTTTCGGGTTTACAGTTTCCTGTTTGGCGTTAAATTGACAAACGAGCAACGAACAACGGATAATGAATAACGGTCAACCTTATTTAGGCATTGACAAGCGAACAACGAATAGCGAACAACGAATAGCAAACAACCCGCAACTATTTAGCCATTCAGCCATACAGCAATTCAGCCATACAGCAATACAGCAATACATCAATTTAATACAGATCCAGAATGATCGGCAGATGATCACTGAATCCCCCGGCATATTTATATCCGCGGTATGTTCTGAAAGGTCTGTACCCTGAATATATGTTGTCTTCTTCAAGAAGGAAACGAGGATTAAAAATATGTACATCATCTGATGATGTTCTTATTTTATCATTATCCATCAATGAACCGGATACAATAAACTGATCATATACTTCCCAGCTGAATTTATATTTATAAGTGCCAGTATTTGCAGTGGCTGATAAATGAGAGGAAAGATTATACAACTGCTCCGGCATGATTGTATCAAAAACGGTTCTGGCATTAAGAATCTCCTTAATACTGCGATTCTCAGGCTCATCATTGAAATCGCCTGTTATTATTATGTTGGAGTTTCTGTCTGCCCTGAAAATGGAATCTGTTTTATTCTTTAATAAGGAAGCAACGTATATTCTATAAGGTTCTGTTTCAAGTTGTCCCTTATATCTTGATGGCCAGTGATTCACAAATATATGGATAGTATCCGCTTTTAATGTTAATCCTTTAAAGCAGAGTATGTCCCTTGTTCTCTTTGCCGTATCTGTGGGAAAGGCAATTCTTATGAAGTCATATGCAAGCATTTTCAACTTGTCCTTGCGGTACAACAGTGCAACATCTATTCCTCTTTCATCGTATGAGTCGCGGTGTATTATCCCGTAGTCGTATTTTGACAGGGGAGTATCGTAAATAAGCTTTTTCAGAACGTACCTGTTTTCTATTTCACAAAGCCCGATCATTTCCGGGGCTTCGGTGCCCCCTGCAGCAATAATAACTTTAAATATATTATTCATTTTATGCGTAAACCTGTTATAATTCCAGTGCCTTATCCCATCAGGCAGGAATTCATCATCCTGTGTCAGGCTGTCATTATAAATATCAAAGAAATTTTCAGTATTATAAAACATTATTCTGTATTCACCTCTTTTATCTGTTAAGCTTTTATTGCCGGAATTGTCAGTATTTACTGAACTGGCACATGAAACGCAGAACAGAGCAGATATGATAAACAGAATAGGGGTATGTTTAATATCAGGCATACGCCGTATAATAAGAAATGTAAGTAATTATTCTTCTATTCTCTCAAA
>CAZBUF010000369.1:0-7172 GCA_964495025.1 uncultured Bacteroidales bacterium
ATACTGTCCGGCAATTACAATATTATTGTCGATTTTATCCATTACCAGATCAGGTTATTCAACACTGAAGATGCCGGCCATGGTGGTTTCTTTTTATATCATTTTATTGTATTACTGGTGGGGGTCTTTCCGGCATCGGTATTCGTCCTGCCCGGATTTTTCAGGCAACACTCTGACGGGCAATATCAGCGCATATTTAAAAAATGGATGATAATACTTTTTCTGGTAGTGTTAGTAATATTCACAGTTGTTAAAACAAAGATTGTTCATTATTCTTCGCTTTGTTATTTTCCCTTTACGTACATGGCAGCATTTACGATTTATAAAATAATAAGGGGAGAAATAAAGTACAGAAGATGGATTAACTATTTGCTTGTGCCAATTGGACTGTTCTATTCACTTGTTATTATTGCCTTGCCATTTATTGATAAATACAAGGAGCAGATAATCGATCGGATAACCATTAATGATGAATTTGCAATTGCCAATCTGAGGGCCGAAGTTTTCTGGTCAGGTTATGAATCAATAATCGGATTGATATTACTGTCAGGGATCGTTTTGTTCCTGTTTAATTCCGGGATCAATAGTTTCAGAAAAGGCATTATATATTTATTCATTTCATCGTTATTATTTATTTATCTTAGTATTTTAATTATTACTCCGCGCATTGAGCGATATTCCCAGAATGCTGCGGTTGAATTCTTTGAAAATCTCGAAAACAGAGACGTATATGCCGGTACCATTGGATATAAAAGTTATGCCCACCTTTTTTATGCAGGAAAGAAATTGCCTGCCGGCAATGATTCATATGATACCGGATGGTTATTATCCGGTGATATTGATAAAAAAGCTTATTTTGCGATGAAAATAGACAAAAAGGAAAAAATATTAAATAAATATCCGGAACTTGAAGTTCTATATGAGAAGAATGGATTTGTATTTTGTGTAAGAGATGATAAATAATTTGATAATAACTGTTGTTTTGCCTGCATTTAATGCTGAAAGAACATTAGTGCAAACATATAATGAAATTCCGTTTGATGTGGTTGATAATGTTGTGCTTGTTGATGATCGTAGCAGCGATAAGACAATAGAACTGGCGAGGGATATGGGAATCAGGCATATTATCCGGCATTCGGAAAACAAAGGTTATGGAGGAAATCAGAAGACATGTTATGACAAGGCCATTGAATTGAACTCTGATATAATAGTAATGTTACACCCTGACTACCAGTATACACCAAAACTTATTCATTCAATGTGTTATTTGATTGCTAATGGCGTATATGAAGTAGTGCTGGGTTCCAGGATACTGGGAAGGGGAGCCTTGAAGGGAGGCATGCCCGTTTACAAGTATATTGCCAACAGGCTCCTTACCCTTGTTCAGAATACATTAATGAATCAGAAGTTATCTGAATATCATACAGGTTTCAGGGCATTTTCAAAAAAGGTACTGCAATCAGTTAATTATAAGGATAATTCTGATGATTTTATCTTTGATAACCAGATGCTGGCTCAGATATTCCATGCAGGATTTGAGATAGCTGAAATCACATGCCCGACAAAGTATTTCAGGGAAGCATCTTCAATAAATATGTCAGGAAGCATTAATTATGGATTTGGGGTTTTGAAGGTTTCAATAATTTATTTTTTACAAAAAACAGGAATTTTTAAATTTAAAATATTTAGCAAGTACTAATTTAAATAATATAATTATGACTGATAATCAATGGAGTAAACTACTGGAAATTGTGAAGGGGGAGGTGTTTGATCCTTTGCCTATGGGTTTTATAATTGACTGTCCCTGGCTGCCTGACTGGTATGGTATTAACATTCTGGATTATTTTACAAATGATGAATTATGGTTTAAATCAAATGTTAAAGCAATAGAGACTTTTCCTGAAGTAATGTTTATACCGGGTTTCTGGTCAGAATATGGAATGTGCAGCGAACCTTCCGCTTTTGGTGTTAAGTGTACATTTCCTGTAAATGAATTTCCGCATGCGGGTAGATGCATATATTCCCTGGAAGATATCGACGATATTAAAAAACCTAATCCTGCAACAAACGGACTGGGTCCTTTTTTATTGAACAGGCTGAAGCTGAACAGACAAAAAATTGAAGATACAGGGCATAAGATCAGGTTTTCCATATCACGCGGCCATTTAAATATCGCATCTTATTTAATGGGTACAACGGAGTTTTTAATGGCAATTATGACCGATCCTGATAAAGCACATAAATTGCTGCGAATCATTACTGACTATCTGAAAGAATGGCATGCACTGCAAAAAGAGACTTTTCCGTCAATTGACGGTATAATGGTTCTGGATGATATAATAGGCTTTATGGGGGAGGAGGAGTTTAAACAATTCGGATTGCCATATTTAAAGGAATTATATGATACTGACCTGAGTATTAAATTCCTGCATAATGATGCCGATTGCAGTGCGTCGGTAAGGTACCTGCCTGAGATTGGCATAAATGTATTTAACATGGCATTTGATACATCGCTTAATGATTTGAAGGATATCACTGACAATAAAGTTACCATGCTTGGCAATATCCCACCCCGGGATGTTATGGCCGCCGGAACACCCGCAGATATTAAAGCATCGGTTAAGGAGTTATTAGGTTCATTAAAGGACAGATCAAGGATCATTGTTTCCTGTGGCGGGGGTATGCCTCCTGATGTAACAACTGAACAGATCAGGGCCTTTATTGAAAGTGTAAAATCGAATTAATTAATGTATAAAAAAAGCGCTCAAACAAGGAGCGCTTTTTTTATAATATATCAATTTTGATTATTGCCAGGGTTCGTATTGTTTTAGCTTGCCGCCACTTACAGTAATCTCTCCGATAGGAATAGGAAAGAATTCATGTTTTCCCTTTATAAATTCAATAATATCACCATCTGCCAGGGTATGATTTAAATATTGAACAGCCCTGTTCCATCTGACCAAATCGAAGAAGCGATGGCCTTCCAAAGCTAATTCAACCAGCCTTTCCTGCATGATATCATCCAGCGTAAGCTGACCGGTCAGGTTAGGCAATACATCAGGATCGTCTCCGCTATTTCTGGCTCTTTCACGTACAAGATTAATATACTGTAGCGCTTTACCATTTTGTCCGGCCATCATTGCAGCTTCGGCAGCAAAAAGCATAACATCGGCATAACGTATAAGTTTAACAGTTGTCGGGCCTTCTTTCCAGTCAGTTTTTATGGCCCAGAATTCATCGGGTGAACACTCATATTTTCTTGAATTTCTGTACAGGCCTGTTCCGTCTCTGAGAGTGTTGAAGTTAGGTGTTACCCACCTTTGAGTATTGTCAACGACCAGTATAGTATCACTCTCTTCAAGGACTGTGGCCTTATAACGGGGATCTCCGGCTTCATATCGATTAACAAGGAAATCACTGGGGCACCACCAGCCCCATCCAAACATATCACCATCTACACCGGAACCGCTCAGGTTAACAAATCGTGGACCGCACCATTGTATTAAAGCTGTACCACGGCTGTAGAACCATCCAAGCCCATCCATCCTGCTCTGGATTGAAAAAACTTCTTCATCTGAACCGTTAGCAGCAGCCATGAATATCCACTGGTATCCACCTGCTCCTGGCATTCCGGCCGGGTTCCTGTATGTTTCGAACCTATCTTCCTGATTAATACCTACCAGTTCGTACTCATTAAGAGCCATTACCTGTTCAGCCCAGTATAATGCCGAATCCCAGTGCTCAACCATGCCGTCAAATCTCGCATCGTCATTATAGTAATGCGCGTAGGATGATTCATATAAATACACCTTTGACATTAGTGCCATAGCTGCACCTTTATTTGCACGGCCTATCTCAATTCCCCAGTTATTTCTTGTCGGCAGCTGACTAATTGCTTTCCTTAGATCAGCTTTGATAAGATCATATATTTCATATATTTCATCACGGCCTCGTTTATATTCACTGGGTTTAAGAATATGGTCAACTAATGGCACACCACCAAATACCTGGGTCAAAGTGAAATAATTAAAGGCACGTAAGAAATGAACTTCACCCAGCCGTTTACTTATCAATACGGGATCAAAATCAGGATCTGTATCTTCTGATATCTGAGGCAATTTTTCAATTGCTATGTTGCAGAAACCAATGGATTTATACGGGTATCCCCATGCCCATTCCAAAGCATTAGGTGTAGCAGGTGTATGTCTGAGTTGATCAATATTTTGAAATTCCCTAACATCAGCTTTTCCTCCTGCACCTGCTTCAGCTTCATCAGAAGCGACACTGCCAAATTCCATCAAAATAGTGAGATCCCATACTTTCTCCTGGCAGAACATGGAATAGCATGCTGTTGTTGCCATATCCGCTCCTGTCATACTTTTATAGAAAGTTTCTTCATTTTCCTGTGCGATGGGCTTGGTATCAAGAAAATCATCGCTGCAGGCAAAGAAAGTAAGTCCTATAAACAGTGTTGTTAAGATTATTAGTATGCTAGTTTTCATGATATTCTACTATTTAAAATTATTAATGGTCAAATTAGAATTGAAGGTTTACGCCTACTGTATACATCCGGTTATGCGGATAGTTACCAACTTTGTCGATACCCTGCTGTAAAACTTGACTGCTTCCGACTTCAGGGTCAAATCCCTCGTATTTGGTAAATGTGAGAAGGTTCCTTATACTAACATAGACTCTTAATCTGTCAATACCGCCTTTTAAACTTAAATTCTGAGGAATAGTATAACCTATCTGTATGTTCTTCAGGCGGATGTAAGAACCGTCTTCAACATAAAAATCCGATACCTGGGAGAAATTTTCGTTTTCTCCTTTGTAATCGAGCCTTGGTAATGATGTATTGGTATTACCTTCAAAAAGGAGGTTGCCCTCGGCATCATAAAGAGCATCCCTGTACTGGTTAAGAACATTGCTATTCCTGTTCCATCCGACATCCTGCTCCATCAGGTAATATTTTGTCCCGTTAAATAGCTTTTGGCCAAACTTACCTTCAAAAAATAAGCCAAGATCAAAATTTTTATATTCCATGTTAGTTGAAAAACCCATTATTAACTTTGGTATCGGATTTCCAATAGGCCTTTTGTCCAGATCATTAATTGAACTGTCATTATTTGCATCAACAATACGCAAATCACCCGGCTTTGCATTTACCTGTCCGTATCTTACCCTGCCGCTGGATGAGATAAATGTTGTCTGATTCCAGATATAAACATCTCCTTTATCATTTATATCTGCATCATCCCATGAGAATAATCCGTCCGTAATAAAACCGTTAAATTGTGATACAGGAAATCCTTCGGTTGTAAGGCAGATGTTTGTAAGGTTAACATCAACAGATCCACGATACATTGAGTCTCCTTTAATATCAATTACTTCATTTTCAATGAATGAGAAATTGATATCTGCAGAAGCTTTCAGATCACCAATCATCTTTTTGTAACCTACAGATATTTCAACTCCTTTATTGATGATTTTTCCAATATTGGCTATTGGCCTGGCATCTCCTCCCAGTTCAGATATATGAGTTACATACTGATACATACCTGCAACAGCCGGCAAGGTTTCGTATATCAGCATACCATCGTTTTCCTTATTAAAGTAATCAGCAGTAACACTTAATGAATTATTGAAAAACGCAAGGTCAAGACCTACGTTAGTCATGATCATTGTTTCCCAGTGCATCTCCCTGTTCGGTATTCGTGCAAGAATACCACCTGGCCATGAAACAATTGATTCATCAAGAGCATAAGCATAGGCATCAAGATTTGTATGGACACTGGCATAATAGGCGTATCTGCCCGGTGAATTGGCACCTGTCTGGCCGTAAGCAACGCGAAGTTTTCCAAAACTTATTACATTAAGATTCTTAATAAAGGATTCTTCTGAGAATTTCCATCCAGCTGAAAATGAAGGGAATATACCGGAACGATTATCAGGGCCAAATCTGGATGAGAAATCTTTTCTTATATTAAAAGTTAAAAGGTATTTGCCTTTATAATCGTAGTTGATTCTTCCAAAATAAGCATGTTCGGCAGTTTCCCATCCGCCGCCTTCAACAAACTGCAAATTCGCTTCATTATTTGTACTCGCATCAAAATAATGCATTTCTTCTACCTCGCTGAACAAGTCAATTCTTTCACCCTCCATGTCGGCAAATTTTGTATAAACAGCTTCATGGCCGGCCATTAATCCGATATTATGATTATCAGCCAGGGTTTTGCTGTAATTGCCATAGGTTTGTAATTCCCATCCGTATTGCTGATCTATCCTTTTTAAAACTCTGCTGGCTTCATTAAATAATGTAGGGCTGTATTGAAAGACCTCCTTGAATTCATCCCTTACAGAGAAATTGTTATATGCGTTGATCTTTGAGGTAAAGACAAATCCTTTGAACAGGTTGAGATTAACATATCCCTGACCACCTACTGAGTAAAGTTTATTTGTCCTGTTCAGTATATCTTCCCAAACCTGGGGATTATCATTACCGTATGGGGCAACCGACCAGTCGCCGTTCTCGTCATACTGGGGCAGGTAAGGATACATTGTCAGGATGGCTTTCATGGGAGTGTTGTATTCATTCTGGAATTCCCATTCTTCATAACCTAAGCGATTTGTTTTGGTAAAAGTTACGTGTTCCCCTACTTCAATGATTTTATTCAGTTTATGATTCGAATTTATTCTGAAACCCATGCGGTCATAATCGCTTTTTCGTAATATACCTTCCTGTTTCTGATAATTGGCGCTAAGATAATAGTCAGATTTTTCATTACCGCCAGAAACAGAGAAGTCATAGTTTTCCATTGTAGCGGTACGGAACATGAGATCCTGCCAGTCGTAACTTGTCAGTGTATCAGGCCGCTCAGTGAAAGCTACGTATGGTAGTCCATTGTTAACTGCCTTTTGAGCGATAATGATATTCATTACTTCAGCATATTCCTGTGCATTCATCAGATCCATTTTCTTCCATGGTTTTTGCCAGCCCCTGTAATAATTAAAACTAGCTTTAAGTTTTCCCGCTGATCCGCTTTTGGTTTTAACTATGATAACACCGTTACCTCCTGTAGCACCATATATTGCAGCTGAAGAAGCATCCTTAAGTATTTCAACTGATTCGATGTCATATGGGTTCAAATCAGAGAGATTGGCACGTACACCAT
>CAZBUF010000370.1:0-2018 GCA_964495025.1 uncultured Bacteroidales bacterium
ATCGAAGCATTCAATGCCACATATCATTCGCTGGAAACAAGGCGCTGGCATGAACGCAGGCTTATATCAGCAGGACTGGTATTTATACTGGCCACACTTGTAGTAACTGCTATTGTTTTGATAATATTCAATAAAATAGTAATAAATAAACTTGTTGAATACGAGATAATTAAGATTGACATAACCTATTATTTACTGATGACAGGCAAATGGCTGGTTATCATATGCCTGACATTTTTCTGCATATCGTTCTTATATTATATGGCACCTTTAAGAAAAACAAAGTGGAAGTTCTATTCAGCAGGTTCTACTCTTGCAACAATGCTGACAATAGTAGCATCTTTAGGGTTTTCATACTTTGTAAATCATTTTGCCCAGTTCAACAAGTTTTTTGGTTCAATAGGAGCACTTGTTGCCATGATGCTCTGGATCAATTTTAATGCCCTTACACTGCTGATAGGTTTCGAGCTGAATGCAAGTATTAATAATGCACGGCTGGAAAATTCGGAAATATCAGATATTCAGGCCGTTGTTTAAAAGATGATAAAGTTGTAGGTGGATCAGGGATCACTGCCGTATCACGGCTGCTCAACGAATTCTCCGTTCTCATAAGTACCTTCCTGCACTGACCCGTCAGCCCACGTATATTTGCCCTTGCCGCTAAATTTATTGTTTTTAAAATAACCGGTGTATTTATCCCCGTTGGTGTAGAAGAAAATACCATAACCATCCTGCACTCCGTTTTTCCATTCACCCGTATACTTTGCGCCATTTGACCATATATATGTTCCCTGTCCGTTGAAATTGTCATCCGCCCACATGCCGTCATAGCTTTCACCATCCGCACCGGTTAACAGCCCGTAACCTTCCCTGTTGCCGTTTACAAAATTTCCCTGGTATTTAAAACCGTTCGTATAAACATAAACACCCTTGCCGTTTTCGCATAAGCCTGATATGCATCCTGTTTCCTGAGATAACAGGTCGCCTGTTAAGCACACGATGCAAAATAATAATAGTGTTTTCATTCGCTTCATATATTAATGATTTTTATTTTGGCAGCATACCAAATAATTTTAAAATTGTCTTATGAAATTTATGTACACCAACAACAGGTTCAGCAAACATATAGATGCATTTCTTATGGATAATTTCTTTTTGATATTCTTCGGCGATCTTCATGGTTTCCTTTGTATCTGACATCTGCTGCACCCAGATGTTGGTTATTCCTTTATTTATGGCGTTTCTGAGAACAGAATCCGTTTCACTTTTTGGTGTCAGGATCAGCAGACTGTTTACCCCCGAAGGTAAAACAGAGATGCTGTTATAACATTTATTCCCTTCAATGGAATCTGTGTTAGGGTTCACCGGATATACTTCAAATCCTTTCTCTATCAAATCCTTGAAAACAATATGGCCAAATTTTTTTTTATTCCTGGAAACCCCGGCAATAGCCAGTTTTTTTGATTCAAAGAATTTTTCTATATTTTGTTTAGTAACCATGGTTTTTGTTATTAAAATAATAAATATTAGGAAACCTTGCAAATCTCCACCTAATTTAAATAAAAATCCTGTTTGAACGTTAAAATAAATGTCACATATTTGCAAATAATTTGATTCCCTGTGCTTATTGATGATAACAGTTTCTTTTAAAAATTAAAACTGCCGGGAATTATGTCAGCTATTTAATACCATATATTTTGAATAAATTCCACAGGATACTAAAAAAATTAATAAGCAATTTGCATATTATTCTTTTACTGCTGTTTACGGGATGTATAAATTTCAATGATGTTGAGGTCGGAGAGATTAAAAGTGTAAGGTTTAACAGTATGAGGGATAATACCGTGGAATTTACAATAAGGGTTCCGTTATCAAATCCGGGCAAATTAGGATTTAAGATCAGGGAAATAAATCTAAGGACATCGGTCAATAATTATTACCTGGGAAGACTGGAAAGTAATGATTTGGTGATAATACCGGCAAAATCAAGTGAGGTTCATGATATTAATCTGAGACTC
>CAZBUF010000371.1:0-4440 GCA_964495025.1 uncultured Bacteroidales bacterium
TTATATCAGGTCAGAAGATCCGGAAATAGCATACGAAGAAGATAATGAGAATGCTTACAGTTCACAATTTCCCAATTATTTCAGGTTAGATGTAAGAATAGGTCAAATACATTACGGAAAGAGAGCCACCTATGAATTCGCTCTTGATATCACCAATTTAACCAACCACCAGAATTTATATCATAAGTATTATGATGAAGAAGAAAATAAGTTCAATGATGAATACCAGCAGGGGATCTTCCCCATGGGACTCATAAGAATCAATTTTTAAAAAAGGGACAGCTTCCCTATTTGATTGACGATTTACGATTTTGGGGACAACGCTCCTGTTTCCGGTTGCCGATCACTTGTTGTTACCTTCGCTAAGCTACAGCAAAAAGGATTTTCCGTTTCTCGTACTCACTCTTTATATGTTATATAAAAGGCTGATTTCTTGACTTATATTATTTTTTTTTATATCTTTCCATCCTATTAACAGCAATTGAACAAAAAAGCCCTTAAAAGGTGTTACAATTTCTCCCAAAAGGCAGAATGGTAACCACGCCTTTTTGATGGAGTAAGGCTCTACTACTAATGAATTATGGGTATAAACGTACCGGGATAATTTTATCCTGCAATAATATTATGAAACGAAAATATTTTTAAAATAATTTTTTTAGTTGGTTAAAAATTTTAAACGGATAAAATAATAATTAAAACCCTATTGTTAACCTAAAAAATTACACTTATGAAAGCTTTTCAAAAAAAACATTTTTTAAGTCTTGCAGTGCTAATTATCAGTACATCTATCATTACGCAAGCTTACACAGGAAAATGGGATCCTCCCATTGGAAATGGAAAACCTGAATTAAAAGCAGTAAATTATATTCCTGGTATTACTTACATTGATGAATTTGAAACTCCCATTATAATAGACGGCATTATTGATGCTCAATGGAATGCTGTTGATGCACATGAAATTAATGTACAATGTCCAACCAATACACTTGACGCAACAATTTATTCTGCAACATGGAAAATGGGATTTACTGATTCTGAATTCTATGTCCTTCTTCAGGTTGATGATGATGAGTTTTGTGATTTATGGTGCGCTGGTGCAGGTGACTGGCAAGCTGACCGGGTTGAAGTATTTTTTGATGTTCACACTGAAAACCTGAATGACGGGTTAGGTGCCTCAATCGATGATTATGGCCCATGGAAAGGCCATTATCAATATACCACGCCCTGGACTGAAGGCATGGAATCTGATATCATTTTGGGATTTGAACAATGGCCGAAATATGTTCCCATCGATTGCGGTTATATTAGAGATTGGGATTATTATACCTATGAAATGAGGATCCCTTTCAGTTCAATGACAACTGATTCCATTCCGGGTGCAAACGGCCCGTTTGTTGCAGAAGATGGGATTCAGATCGGCTTTGAAGTAAAGCTCATCGATGTTGACTCATACGATGGCACTTCAGGAGGTGAGCCAATAAGAAAAATTCTCTACTGGAAAGGTGTCGACGGGTGGATCAATATGGATAATGCAGGCATAGTTCAGCTTGCGGGTACTCCAACCATTCCCCCTGTGGCAAATTTCACTGCAAATAAAACCAGCGTTTATGTCAATGAAGCAATAAGTTTTACTGATAATTCAACCGGGAGTGTTTCAAACTGGGCCTGGAGTTTTGGTGACGAAGGAACTTCCACTGACAATAATCCTTCGCATACTTACAGCACTGCTGGAGACTATACAGTATCATTAACAGTAACCAATTCCTACGGATCAGATACGGAAACAAAAGTAAATTATATTCATGTTGAAGATTACACTGATATTGTATACATATATGAATTTGAAGCTCCTGTTATTATAGACGGCCATACCGATGCCCAGTGGACAATTACTGATGCCAATGATATCAGCATACAATCCCCATCCAATACCCTTGACGCGACAATTAATTCTGCAACATGGAGAAT
This sequence comes from uncultured Bacteroidales bacterium, assembly GCA_964495025.1. Lineage (GTDB taxonomy): Bacteria > Bacteroidota > Bacteroidia > Bacteroidales > UBA10428. The sequence continues at coordinate 1,969 of CAZBUF010000371.1, forward strand.
GGGATATACCGAGTCAGATTTCTATGTCCTTCTTGAAGTGGATGATGATGAATTCTGCGACCAGTGGTGCGCCGGCGGATACGAGTGGCAGTCTGACATGGTTCAGGTATATTTTGATGTACATACAGAAAACCTGAATGACGGGTTAGGCGCCTCATACGATAGTCCGCCAAACTACGGACCGTGGAAAGGCCATTATTTATTCTGTACACCCTGGACCGAAGGTATGGAATCCGATATTATTACTGGTTTTGAACAATTTCCCAAAAATGTTCCCATCGATTGCGGTTACAGCAGAGACGGGGATGATTATGTCTGTGAAATGAGGATACCTTTCAGTTCACTGACAATCGATTCCATTCCCGGTGCAAACGGCCCGTTTGTCGCGGAAGAAGGAATTCAGATAGGTTTTGAAGTAGCAGTCGTCGATGTTGACTCATACGACGGCATTTCAGGAGGTGAACCTATCAGAAAATTTATCAATTGGATAGGCATCGATGGATGGTACAATATGGATAATGCAGGCATAGTTCAGCTTGCGGGTACTCCAACCGTTGTTCGCACGGCAGACAGAAATGAAAATATATTACGGATATACCCGAATCCTGCAAAATCATCGTGCGTGGTACATTATTCACCGAAAAAATCCGAAAATGTAACGATAGCAATATACAACAGCCAGGGACAGTTGGCAGGTATCATATATAAGGGAATACTGACTGCCGGCAATCATGAATTTAAAACGGATATTTCAGGTTTACCGGCCGGGTTATATTATGTTTCATTAAATACGGATTCTTATAATTCAATCCGGAAGCTGATAATTACAAAATAAACGAATCCTGCAACGATTTATAAAAAACGGGCGGGGATAAAGTATTAAAAAGATATTGCCCCGCCCGGACTTTTTTGTAGGGACAGCTCCCCTGCAATTTACGATTGAGGATTTATTTTTTATGAACCGGTAAAAAGTGGCACTGCTGATTTATGATCCTGAATTTCTCATTTACGAATTGATAATGAGGATCAGCAACTTTATACATATAAAAAACTTGCAGGATGGCACAAAAAGAGCCTGAAGACATGACCCCTGAAGAACTGGGACAGCTGTTCCCGTTCTGATAAGCAAACCTACTATTGATATTCTTATCGAGATATCTGAAGAAACAGATAATGAAGAAATAATAGAAAAGCTGAAAAGCGTCGATTATCATTACATTCAAAGGCTTGATAACCCGCCGCCCCACATGATGTTTGCCAAAGGATATACCAAAGGAGGGTTCAAAGTGCAGGCATATCATGTTCATGTAAGGTACAGCGGCGACTGGGATGAGATATATTTCAGGGATTACCTTATAAAAAACGCTGCCGCTGCAAACGAGTATGCGGCCCTTAAGCAGCAGCTTGCAGAAAAATATAAGAATGACAGGGAAGGATATACTGGCGGGAAAGACGGCTTTGTGAAACGAATTACGGCATAAGCACGCAAAAAAAATTGAATACCCATAATAATATACCGTTTGAATTAGCGCCATGCGGAGTCTTTTGCGGTGCATGCCCTGCATTTGGAAAAACCTGTAAAGGATGCCCGTCAGAGGATAAGGCACAGTCCAGAAAAAGTAAGTGGGGATGTAAAATAAGGAACTGTTGTTATTCTGAAATAGGGCTGGATTATTGTATCGATTGCAGCGATTTTCCATGTAAGGTGTACAGAAAAAAGTTACTGGAAACTCACGAGCATGAAGACAGGTATATATACAGGTATGAGATCCCGGAAATTTTCCCGAAAATAAAAGAAATGAGTATTGGCGATTACATTGCTTTCCATAAGAAGCGGTGGAAATGTGATTCATGTGAAGGCACGATCAGATTTTACCATTACACATGTGACAGTTGCGGAAAAGAAAAATTCGTTAACTAATTAATTATACTTAATAAAAAAAATTGACTAAATTGTGATTGAGAAATAAATGACTACGAACCATTAAATAAACTAACAATGAAAATACAACTGCCAGTAATTCTTATTGTTCTTATCCTGGGACAATTATCGGCTTTTCCTCAGGAAAAGGAAGATAAAGCATCTGAACCGCTAAAGCCGGCACTAATTATTATTGATATTCAGAATCAGTTTTTACCAATGGTACCTGAGAAGGAAAAGGATATGGCCCTGAAATATATCAATTATTACATTTCAGTGTTCAGGCAGAAAGAACTCCCGGTAATACGTGTATACCATACCAGTCCCGAATGGGGTCCGAATCCCGATTCTACGGGATTTCAGTATCCGGATATCATTAAGATCAGGCAGGATGATCCTATGATAATCAAAAACTATGGTAATAGTTTCGCAAAGACTGACCTTGAAAAAATATTACACGAGAAGAAATGTAATGTTTTGTTCCTCTGTGGATTAAGTTCCGTGGGCTGTGTCCTGGCGACCTATTTCGGGGCTAGTGAACATGACTTCAA
>CAZBUF010000372.1:0-8305 GCA_964495025.1 uncultured Bacteroidales bacterium
GATGTGAAGAAGGGAGATTCGTTATACATGTTTTCTGATGGGTATGTTGATCAGCTTGGTGGTGAGAACCTGAAGAAATTTCTTCCCAAAAGATTCCGCAGTTTATTGCTTGACATCGAGGATAAGCCCATGGCTGAAAGAGAAGAAATATTAAGGAGTAGTTTCAATGACTGGCGGGGCGAATATCAGCAGGTTGACGACATTATGGTTATGGGGATCAGGATATAGCCGGAAGCAATTAAATATCAAGTAAACCCTCCGGCAGATCCGTATATAAAGTTTTCTTATAATCATCTCTATCCTTTATAATATCTTCATGTCCGGGGATCAAATACTCTTTGTCGCCGGATTTCACTTTTAACAAAGTATTGTTCTGAATATTAACAATGCTTGTTATACGTCCGATATCGCCATATTTCTTGTCCATGACCGTATATCCCGTAATATCCTGAGTTGCAGAATGTATGTTGTCGGGCAGGCTGATTTTGTCAGCATGAATATAAATCTCATAACCTGTAAGTTTTTCAGCTTTATCTTTCGAATCGATATCATCAAACGTAATTATCATTGATGACTGATCTCTGTCAGTCAGCTGAGAAATGAAATAAGGGACAAGCAATCCGTCAATTTCCATGAATACTGTTTCAATACCGGGAATATTTTCAGCTTTAAGGGCCTCCAGTTTAAGTATGCAGGCACCGTGTACACCATGGGTTTTGGTTATAAAGCCTAATAAATGAAGGTTTTCTTTTTTAAACATGGGGGCGGTTACCTTATTAACAGGTAAATGGTCGTACTCTTATATTTACTGCTATTATTTCCCTGTTCTTTGCCCCGGAGGCTGGAAATTTTATTGATATAACCCTATTTCTGGTTTTCTTCTTCTGAGTCTTCCTGTGGTTTCTTTTCGTCTTCCCCGGGTTCACCTGTTTTGTTTTCTGTCTTTTCACCGGTAGCAGTTACTTCTTCCTTTTCTTCAGGTTTTTCTTCATCTGTAGCTTCAGCTACTACTGCTTCTGCTTCGGCCTTCTCTTCATCCTGTGCTTCCTCAGGTTTCTCCTCTGAAACAGCAGTTGCTTCTTCCTTTTCCCCGGTCTTTTCTTCGGCTACGACTTCAACTTCAGCCACTGCTTCTGCTTCGGCTTTCACTTCAGCCTGCGCATCCTCAGGGTTCTCCTCAACAACAGCAGTTACTTCTTCCTTTTCCCCGGTCTTTTCTTCGGCTACGACTTCAACTTCAGCTACTGTTTCTGCTTCGGCCTTCACTTCAGCCTGCGCATCCTCAGGTTTCTCCTCAACAACAGCAGTTACTTCTTCCTTTTCCCCAGCCTTTTCTTCGGCTACGACTTCAACTTCAGCTGCTGCTTCTGCTTCGGCCTTTTCTTCAGCCCGGGTTTCAACTTTTGCTTCTTCAGCAACATCTTCTTCTGCCTCAGATGCCTTTTCAGCTTCTTCCTGCCGGGCCAGCTTCTTTTCTGCTTCTTTAGTCCTTGCTTCCCGTATTAAAGATTCAGCTTCAAAACGTTTTTTGATCCTGCTTTTTTTGTCAGTGTCAATTTTATCTTTATTTGCCTTAAGCTTGGCTTCATTCTCTTTCATCCATGCCTGAAACTTTGACTCGGCATCTTCTTCTGATAAGGCTCCCTTTCTAACACCTTCCAATAAATGTTTTTTCAGCATTACGCCCTTTAGCGATAATATTGACCGGCAGGTTTCTGTAACCTGGGCACCCTTCTGCAGCCAGCTTAATGCTTTATCAAATTCTAATTCAATAGTAGCAGGATTATTGCAAGGATTGAAATATCCGATCCTTTCAATATATTTGCCATCCCGTGGCGCTCTGCTATCTGCCACAACTATGTGGTAAAAAGGACTTTTTCTCCGGCCCTGTCTTGTTAGTCTGATCTTTACAGGCATTTAACTATCTTTTAATAATTGAAAATTTTACTTCAAAATTTTGAGAGGGCAAAGGTAAAATAATATTTTATAATAAAGTTCCTTAAAAGGCATAATTTTGTTTTATTATTTTATGAAATGGAAAAAATGTTTAATTTTGTGCCTCTTTAAAAATATAATAGACTATTTATAATGGCAAATCACCAATCGACAAAGAAACGAATAAGGCAGAACGAGGTTAGAAAAGAGCGTAACAAGTACTATGCAAGGACCACTCGTAATGCAATTAAAAAGCTCAGGAATACAAAAGACAGTAAGGAAGCCGGTGAATTATATCCAAAGGTTGCTTCTATGCTGGATAAATTAGCTAAAAAGAATATTATTCATAAGAATAAATCATCTAATCTGAAATCACAACTTAATAAACTTGTTAATAGTAATTAAAACAAGGGAAAAAACATAAATCTGACCCTCCTGATACCCAGGGGGGTTTTTTATTTTCATTCAATCTTAAAATCAGTTTTTTGCGGGGTAAAATAAAGTTGCTTTTGTATTTTTAAATTAAAAATATATTTATGGAAGAATACAATAAGCTAAGTATAAAGAATTGGGCTGTGGAAGACAGGCCCAGGGAAAAGTTACTGGCAAACGGGATACGGAGCCTTACTAATGCCGAATTAGTTGCATTGCTTATAGGTTCAGGCACAAAAGATATTTCTGCTGTTGAACTGGCCAGGCAAATTTTAGTTACAGCGGATAATAACCTGAATGCACTGGGGAAGCTTTCAGTTAATAACCTGCAGAAACTTAAAGGAATTGGGCAGGCTAAGGCAATATCAATAGTTGCAGCACTTGAACTGGGCCGAAGAAGAAAGTTGTCAGAAGTATTGGAAAGGCCCAGGATTACCAGCAGCAAAGACGTATATGAGTTGCTGTTTCCCTTGCTTTCCGATTTGCCTCATGAGGAGTTCTGGATATTATTGCTGAACAGATCGAATAAAATTATTGACAGGATAAAGATCAGCCAGGGAGGAACAGCAGGTACGGTCATTGATGTTAAAATGATACTTAGAAATGCCATCGATAAACTGGCATCTTCAGTTATTATTTGCCATAACCATCCGTCAGGAAATACAGAACCAAGCAAGGCGGATATAGAAATAACGGGAAGAATAAGTGAAGCAGCAAAAATAATGGATATTAAACTGCTCGATCATATTATTATAGCTGAAAATTTATATTTTAGTTTTCTCGACGAAGGGATGCTTGATTCAAAATTGTGATATAAGTAATATAAATACTAACATTTATCTAAAACAATAATATATTTGTGGTTTAAACATCAACTTGCTAACATTAAATTATCGGCTCTATGAATAATATCAGGACCGGCGGTTTTGGGGCAATTCCTCCGGTAGTTAAGAATTTGCTTATTATAAATATTGCGATATATTTTCTGTGTATTTTTTTATGGTGGTTCTTTGAAATTGACCTGCACAGGATATTCGGACTTTTCTACATACAGTCAGATTCATTCAGGCCATTCCAGTTTATAACCCATATTTTCCTGCATGCTTATATTAACCCCTATACCAACAGGCTGATCATTTTTCATATCCTGTTCAATATGTTCGGGCTTTATATGTTTGGAAGAGTACTGGAAACCGTCCTGGGAAGCAGGAAATTTTTAATACTGTTTTTTGTCTCGGGAATTGGAGCAGCTTTTATACATACCCTTGTTCAGTATATACAAATATCGACTCTGGTAAGAGCGGCAGATTCATTTATCAATGCCCCCTCATATGACGCTTTTAAAATTATCATAGATAAATATATTAGTACACCCTCGGCATATGTTATAAATTTTATGGATAAATGGTTCTACCAGCCTGATAACCAGGTATTTTTTAGTGAAGCTAAAAGCATCGTGGCTTCAATTGTCCATTTGCATGTTGATGAAAATATAACTGTCGGGGCTTCCGGTGCTGTTTTCGGGATACTGGCGGCGTTTACCCTGCTATTCCCCAATGTGGAGCTGATGATTATATTTTTCCCTGTTCCAATTAAAGCCAAATATCTTGTTCCCGGGTATGCCATCCTGGAGTTATTTTTTGGAGTTACCAATTTTAAAGGTGATAATATAGCTCATTTTGCGCACCTGGGAGGAGCGCTTTTCGGATTAATACTTGTAGCTGTCTGGAGAAAGAATCAGATACAAAGGCATTAACTGATTTTGTATTGATATTCAGGAAATCTATTTGCTATGACATTTGCTGATGAGATAAAAAATACTTTCAGAACGGGAAGCATCCTTTCCAGATTGATTTATATAAATCTCGGCGTCTTTCTTGCTGTAAATATTGTTCTTATATTTTTCTTCCTTTTAGGTGTTAATGATGTTAATACCATAAATGCCTATTTTCATAGGAAATTCCTGACATACCTTATGGTATCAGCTGATTTGTCGAAACTTGTTTTCAAACCCTGGACTCTCGTGACGTACATGTTTCTTCATTCCAATTTCTGGCATTTATTGTTTAATATGATATGGCTGTTCATGTTCGGCCGTATTTTTCTGGGCTTTCTGAGCGAAAAGGCAATGTTAAGTACTTATATCATGGGAGGCCTGTCAGGCGCATTTTTCTTCATATTGTTATATAATATTTTCCCGGGACTGAAGAATTTACCGGATGAGATGTTAGGGGCATCTGCAGGGGTGATGGCCGTGGCAATGGCTATATGTTTCTACAAGCCTAATTTTAGTGTATATGTTCCTTTAATAGGGCCCGTAAAACTGAAATATGTCGCTTTGTTTTTTATAATTACCGATATAATGCAGATTGCTTCATATAACGCGGGCGGACATATTGCACATCTTGGAGGAGTGCTTTATGGTTATTTGTTTGTTCAGCAGTATCAAAAGGGTAAAGATCCCGGCAGAGGAGTAAATAATCTGCTGGACAATTTTGCAGCACTCCTAAAGCGGCGAAAGACAAGGATGAAGGTCTCTTACAAACGCAGTGCACAAGATATGACTGATATGGAGTATAATAAATATAAAGCTCAGTCACAGGAAGAAGTCGACCGTATACTCGACAAAATAGCTAAATCAGGTTATGACAGCCTCTCCAGAAAAGAAAAAGAAACATTGTTTAAGATGGGGAATAAAAATTAATTGCCGTGATCAGTTATTGCTGAATAATTCGCATCATATTCTTCAGATCCATATTCCATCAGCTTAGTCTCAGTTGATTAATATCAGTGTTGAATCCGCTGTACTTTATTTTTTTAAATTCTTTAAGCTTCTCAAGGACTTTTATCAATATATCATATTGCGTGGATCCCAGCAAAAATTCATCACTGAAATTACAGAAAACCATGAATTCAGTGAGCTCTTTATCCTTAAATCCCGTTACTTCACCAACTATTGTACGATTGTATTTTTCCGCTATTGCTTTCTGAACTTTTTCTTTTTCCAGTATTTCCTTTAATTTAAGCATCTGAATCTCTTCAGGACTTAAAATAGGAACTGACAGGAGATTACCCCCTTGTGTAAGCTTATCCATCCGGCGGTTGTATTCCACTTCCATTGCTACATCCTTTGAGATCTTCTGTAAGTTCTTCCGCAATATATCAGTCTTCGTTTCAGGAAGTTCAAGTGATAATACTTTTTGTTTAAACTGTGCGTATGAACCCAGGTATATAACCATGGCTTCAGGCACTTCATATTTTCTCGGAGACATTTTTACCAGTGCTTTGCCGGAGTTTAACATGGAATCGGTAACATAAACAACTTTAAAAAAATAGCCAATGGATGAGAATACCAGAGTGTCACCACTGCTCACCTCTATTCTGAAAAATCCGCTGGTATCGGAAACGTTGGTCTTACGTGTGCTTTCATTGAAAATATGAACAAAGTATATCTTTTCACGTGTTTCAGCATCTTTTACGGAGCCATTGAGGTTAAAGGAATGCCGGTCCGGTAAAAGCTGTGAATGAACCTGTGAAGAAATAAATAAAATACAGGATGTAATAATAGTATTTAACAGAAATTTCACATTAGTAACCAAATAAAAAATTAAATAAAGCTATAAATCATTAATATTAAAAAAAATGTATTATAGTTAAAATTTGTTAAACTGCTAAATTAGAGTTATTCTCATAATTTTTAATGCTGGCTGCCAAATTACTGTTTAAAACAGTTTTTATGAATTTATTGTTTTAATTTTGATATAAATAATAATTTATTTTTAATTAGTTAAAAGTCTTTAAACCGATGAAAGTTAAGGCATCCCGTTTCACATAAATTCCGGAATCAGACAATAATTTACTGTTGACAAAAGCGGTTCATTTACTGTATGAGCATTATGAAAATAATAAAACAAATATTAGTTCTGATATTAATTATTCCTGTAAAAATATACCAGCTTATGATCTCTCCGTTAATGCCTGCCAGCTGCAGGCATATGCCGACATGCTCCGAGTATGCTATTGAAGCATTAAAAATACACGGGATTTTTACCGGCTCATGGCTGGCCGTTAAAAGGATACTTAGGTGCCATCCCTGGGGAACTCATGGTTATGATCCAGTACCTCCGAAAAAAATAAAGACAAAAAAAATACCTGGTAATGAATAAATCTTGTGCAATGAGGATAATTCCGGGCCTTTTGCTTGTGCTTGCTCTGATATGCGGCTGCAATAACAACAGCGGTATTGAACGGAAACCCGTAATAACGGTAAGCATCATGCCCCAGAAATACCTTGTGCAGCAGATCGCAGGCAACAAGTATGATATCAATGTAATGATACCTGCCGGGGTAAGCCCGGCAACATACGATCCCTCACCGGGCAATCTGAAACAATTAAGTAAATCATTGGCTTATTTCAGGATCGGACTAATTGGTTTTGAAAATAACTGGATGAAAAAGATAGCTTCTGTCAATAAATCAATGCAGGTATTTGACCTTTCTTCGGGGATCGGAATTATAAAAAGCGAACATCATTTACCAGGGACAAAGGATCACGGGCATGGTTGTGATCCGCATACATGGCTGTCACCAAAAGCCGTAAAAATAATTTGTTATAATATATATGATGCCCTGAAGTCACTTGATCCCGCTGACAGTATGTTCTATGAACACAATTACATTAAATTCGCGGAAGATATTGACAGCATTGATATGATGATTAAAGAATCATTTTCCGGACTTCAGCAGAGGAAGTTCTTTATTTATCATCCCGCACTTACTTATTATGCAAAGGATTACCAGCTTGAACAGATATCTGTCGAGAAAGAAGGAAAGAGTCCCTCACCCGTTCATTTGAAACAAATAATTAATTTAGCAAAAGAAGAGAACATAAACGCAATATTAATTCAGGAACAGTTTGATATCGAAAATGCGAAAATGCTGGCCAGGGAGATCGGAGGAAATATCATTAAAATAAATCCTCTGGATGAAAACTGGACGGATCAGATTTTACATATTACATATGAACTAAAGTCAGCTTTGGGAAGCGAGGTAAATAAATGAACAAATTAATTGAATTAAAAAATATAACTGCCGGATATAATGGTTCGGTTGTTCTTGAAAATGTTAACCTTACTATATCCGACAGGGATTTTATAGGTATTATAGGCCCGAACGGAGGAGGTAAAACCACACTTCTTAAGGTAATTATCGGCCTGATTAAACCATTTGCAGGAAAGATTGAATACCATTTTATTAATGCTGAAAAAAGGCCTGAAATCGGATATCTGCCCCAGCAATTTTATGCTGACAGGAAATTTCCGATCTCGATTGAAAAAGTTGTATTATCCGGACTTATTAAATATAAGAGGTTCTTCATAAGATATTCACAAAGTGATAAGAATAAGGTTATGGCAGTACTGGAACAGATGGGAATACCGGATTTAAGAGCCAAAGCTTTTGATGAACTGTCAGGAGGGGAGCTGCAGAGGGTATTGCTGGCACGTGCAATTATCTCATCGCCTAAGGTTTTGCTTCTGGATGAACCCAATACTTACGTTGAACAGAGATTTGAAAATGAACTGTTCGGTTATTTAAAAGAACTGAATAAGAATATGGCAATAGTAGTTGTATCGCATGATGCAGGCATCATATCATCAAATGTTAAAACAATAGCCTGTGTAAACAGGGATTTACACTATCATCCCTCGAATGAGATAAATAATGAACTTCTGAAAGCATATAAATGTCCTATTGATTTGATAACCCATGGGAAAGTGCCCCACAGGGTATTAAAAGATCACAAATAATATCAGTTCAATGGCCGATCTTTTTAATTATGAATTTTTTACAAATGCTGTACTGGTAGCACTACTGGCAAGTATTTCCTGTGGCATAACAGGAACATATATTGTTACAAGGAGAATAGTATTTATGAGCG
>CAZBUF010000373.1:0-15658 GCA_964495025.1 uncultured Bacteroidales bacterium
AGGAGTATATTATTACATTTGTGATGTCTATGAACCGAGAATAATTGCAGAAGGTCTTCAGGTGAGAAATCTGGTAGGCTTTATTCATGTTTTTTCTGATGAATCCCCGGGCACGGCCAATGAATAAAACAAAATGAAAAAATTTATATATATAGTGCTGGTTTTATTATATGTTCCGGCATTAAATGCACAGGACCCTGAGGATCTGTGCTGCAAGGCGGAAGCATGTATTCAGACAGGCAGGTATGATGAAGCAATAAATTTTCTGACAGAAGCGATAAAGCTAAAACCTAATACCCCAAGATTATACCTGAAAAGAGGGAAAGCTTATTATTTTACAGATAAACTGGATAATGCGCTAAGCGATTTTCATGAAACAAATAATTTGAGTGATGATCTGGCTGATCTTTGGCTTTCAAAGACTTATGCCCGGCTTGGCAACACTGAAAAGGCAATTTTTTATTTAAGAGATCATCTTAAATCAAGGTATCGCCAGAAAGAAAAAGTGATAAAGAAAGATGATGCTTTCAATGCTCTGCAATATACTAATGAATGGTATCTTTTCTGGGAGGAAAACTGGTACACTCCGGAAGAAGATGCGGAAAAAGAAATTGACTATCTTGTAAAAAAAGGACTTTATCTGGATGCACTGGCTTTACTGGAAGAAAAGATTCCTGAATCAAAGGAGGCACACAGATTATATAGCTGCAGGGCAAGGATAAACAAAAAGCTTAACAATTTTAAAGGGGCACTTGAAGACTGGAATAATGCTATCTCAACTGAAAAAAGAATACCCAGATACTTTATTGAAAGGGGAGAGATCTCGCTGGAAATGGGCAGGTTCAGGGATGCCATTGAGGACTTTTCCAGGGCATTAAGAGAGGATCCTTCAAATTTCCCTGTTTATTTAAAGAGATCAAATGCATATGCCGGATTAAAGGAATATAAGCTGGCAATTGCGGATGTTAATACTTACCTGAGATATATTGAGGATGATCAGGAGGCAATTGAATTATGCGGGAATCTGAATTTTAAAAATGAGAATTATATTGAGGCACTGAAGTATTTTAATAAAAATCTAAGCAAGGATAAGTCAAATGCTGAATATTATAAAGACAGGGGAAAAACATATTTAAAGACAAGGACCTACACATATGCGATCAATGACTTTTCAATGGCATTAGACCTGTCACCGATGGATGGCGAGGCATATTTTCTTAAAGGGATAGCCTGTTTTGAGACCGGAGATAGAGAAGGGGCTTGCTTTAACTGGACACAGGCTAAACGAAATGGCGAATCCGGAGCTGTTGATTATCTGCACAAATATTGCAAATAAGAATTGAAATTTTTATTCTGTCTGCGTTGCCCGTTTGCTGCAGGATGAATACAGAATTATAATTAACATATCTATTGAACAAGTAGTTTTTCAAGGTTGTCAATAACACTTTTCATATTGGAATATACTATCTGTCCCGGTGCAGTAGCATCACCTTTATCCATTGCTGCAAATGTAAATTCAGCTCCCAGGAAAGGAACGATCACTCTAGTCAGCTTTCCCAGGTTACCCATGCAGAATGCAATTATTCTGCCCGGATTATTATAAAGTGAAAGTATTTTTGAGTTATCAATATTCTTACGCGCTATAGTAACAATCTTGGCTATATCTGCACCGAAAACAAAACATTTTTTAAGTATTTTGTTCAATTCTTCGGTATCAGGAGTTTTTTTAAAGTTGTGATATGATATTATTACATCGCAGTTATTACGGTGGGCAAAATCAATTAATTCTTTTCTGTATTCTTCGGTTGACTCATATTCCAAATCAACATATTTTGCACCTGACTTTATTGCTGCTTTAAGTTTTCTAATCCTTTCCTGATCGGAAAAATTGTCAGGACGCATAGTGGCAATAAGTTTTTTTGGCTGAGAAAAAATCTTATTTATCTCTTCAATGCCGAATCCGGTAAGGTCCAGCCTTATTTCAGCCATTTCAATGTGCTCAAGGGCTGCAATACAATTGTCTATGTTTTTATCTGAAATCGCTACGCAAATCATTTATCATTTCCTCCAGTTGTTTAAGTGATACCTTCCTTATAACCGCATTTCCAATATTTTCAAGCAAAACAAGGTGCAGGCTGTTGCCTTCTCTTTTTTTATCCTGCTTAATACTATTATAAACATCAGCTATTTCAACATTTATTGAGGTTGGCAGGTGGAGATTATCCAGGAGGTTCCAAATCCTTGACACATCTTTACCTGCTATCATATTTAATTTTTCAGAAATTTTTGATGCCAGAACCATGCCTATACCGACAGCTTCACCATGCAGTATGCCGGTAAGCCTCTCAAAGGAATGGGCAAATGTATGTCCGAAGTTTAATATTCTTCTTTCACCTTTTTCACGTTCGTCAGCTTCAACAACTTTAGATTTGATAACAATGGATTCATATACCAGCTTGTTAATTACTTCCGCATCCATTTTAAGCGCCCGTTTATAATTATTTTCGAGATAGCTGAAAAGTGATGCATCCTTTATTAATCCTGCTTTTACAATTTCAGCAAAACCGGCAATAAACTCCCTTTCTTCTAGTGTCTTTAACATTTCATTATCACAAATAACAAATTCAGGCTGGTTAAAAACACCGATCATGTTTTTATAGCCTCTGAAATTCACACCGTTTTTGCCGCCTACACTTGCATCAACCTGGGATAGCAAAGTTGTTGAAACAAAACCGAATTTAAGGCCACGCATAAATACAGAGGCTGCAAAACCTGTAATATCACAGACAATGCCGCCACCGATACCAACAATGAATGATGAGCGATCAACTTCAAGCTCAACAAATCTGCCGAAAATATAATTCAACGTATCGATGGTCTTGACCTTCTCACCGAGTCCGATCTCAATAACATCATACCGCGGGAATTCCTCGCTGTAATAATACGATACATTTTTATCGGTAATAAGTACAATCCTGGTATCAGGAAGATAATTTGAAAGGTTTTTAAGTTTTTCCCCGATAAGGATTCGTGAAATTCCGGTATCAGTATTTATTTCAATAATTCTCATTACTTATTAAAAGTGGAAAGTATTTTACAGCTATTAAATTATGCAAAAATTTTGAAGTGATAAAAAATATTTTTCCGTTTGCCTGGTTTTCTTTTTATTCATATTTATTTATTCATTATTATAGTCTGATGGTTAATTGATTCCTGGTGTATTGCCCTGAAAAGCTTGACGATAAACTCCTCGCTAAGCCTTTTCTTTTCACCTAATTCTATCTGTCTTCTCAACAATTCATCCCATCGGCTGGTCTGCAGTATCGTTATGTTATGTTTTTTCTTGTATTCACCGATTTTGCGGGCGATAGCCATGCGGCTCTCAAGAATATCCAGCAACCTGATATCATAGCCATCAATTTCATGTCTTAGTTCTTCCAGTGTAGCCAATATCAAAGTGTTATTGATATCCGCTTTACGTAAAATCAGATTATTACATAATTTTTTCAGTTCTTCGGGTGTTATCTGTTGTTCAGCATCACTTAATGCTTTTTCGGGATTTATATGAGTTTCAATCATCAATCCATCAAAATTCAAATCCATTGCTTTCTGTGAGATTTCAAAAAGTAATTCCCTGCTTCCGCAAATATGGCTCGGATCAGTAATTATTAACAAATCCGGTATTCTGCGCTTGAGTTCGATAGGTATCTGCCACTGAGGATTATTTCGATAAAGTGATTTTCCGTATGTGGAAAATCCCCTGTGAACTGCAAGTATTTTCTTAATACCCGCATTGTATATTCTTTCAATGGCGCCAATCCATAATTCGACATCCGGATTAACAGGATTTTTTATCATGACCGGTATGTCCACACCCTTAAGTGAATCAGCAATATCCTGAACAGCAAAAGGATTGGCGGATGTTCTTGCTCCTATCCATAAAATATCAATGCCTGCTTTTAAAGCTTCATATACATGTTTAACATTAGCAACCTCAACTGTAGTTAACATTCCAAAATTTTTCTTTACCTGTTTTAACCACGGTAATCCTTTGGAACCTACACCATCGAAAACATTTGGCCTCGTTCTTGGCTTCCATAACCCTGCTCTGAAGATTTTTATCCCGTTGTTGCTTAACTGCCGGGCAGTCTCTATTACCTGTTTTTCATTTTCAGCGCTGCAGGGCCCTGAAATTATTAAAGGCCGTTCCAGATTAATATCATCAATCTGCAACTTTTCTAATTTTAAATTCAATATCATAACTTATTCCATTATTGATTTTCCTTTAAGATATTCACCAAGTATCAGTAAATTACTTGTAAAAGGTTTGATCGCCTCTATAGCTTGTGTGTATAGTTTATAATCATTTATTATAAGATCAACATAAAACTGGTATTCCCAGTCTTTTCCAATTAGCGGCATCGACTGTATCTTTGTGAGGTTAATATCATAATATGATAATATGGACAAGACTTTTGAAAGACAACCTATTTTATCAGCCAGCGCAAATGTAATTGATGATTTGTTAATTTTATCATCACGGATAATCTCACCATTTTTTTCTTCAAGGATAAGGAATCTCGTATAATTCATTTTGTTGGTTTCAATACCTGAAGCTAAGATCTTAAGATTATATTTCTGTGCAGCAAGACTACTGGCTATGGCCCCGGTGCCTTTCAGTCCTTTTTCCTTTATCTCTTTTGCGCTTAATGCCGTATCAATACTGTCTATTAATTTAATGTGAGGATATTTCTCAAAAAATGTCTGACATTGAAGAAGTGCCATAGGATGGGAATAGACTTCCCTTATATCTTTAATTGTCTGACCGGCAAGCGCCACAAGATTCTGTTTAATACGAAGATATATTTCACCGATTATTTTCATGTTTGATACAAGAAGCAGAGTATAATTAGGCAGTATACTCCCGGCAAGAGAATTTTCAATGGCAGTAATGCCATAATCCACTAATCCCAGTTTGAGCGCTTTAAAAAGGTCTTTAAATGTGTTTTTAGGGACTATTTCAATATTTTCATTTTCGAAATAATTTATGGCAGCAATTTCATGAAAAGCGCCATAGCCTCCCTGTATGGCTATTTTTTTAATTTCTCCCGTTTGTTCACCCATATATTTTGCATTAATAGTAAAAAAAAAGTCCCAATTTTTTGGGACTTTTTAATATAAAAATATTTATTATACAAATAAATCCCTTCAGATGATTCCAAAGTAAAAGTAAAAGTAGAAGAAGAAAACCGATCTATTTGTAAAGTATCTCATAATTTGTTATGTTGCTTTACAAAATTAAGTAAAGTTTTTAAAAAACAATCAAATTTCATAAAATAATATTTTACGGATCAGGCCTGGCTTTATTTTCAGGATACAGGCTATAATTGTTTCAAAATTGAGTTTAAAATAGACGCCGGAACTATTTATATAAATAAATTGATAGGGAATAATGAAAAATAACTATCTTATAATTTAAGGGCGGTATCTTATAGCCTTATAAAATTCTGAAATGGAAATATAAGTAAAGCTTTTTTAAAACCATAACTTTATAGTACATTATAAAATAAAAGAAAGAAGGTGTTTTAAGCACCTGCTGTTCAATTAATCTTTTTATAAAAATAAGGTAACACATAAATTCCAAACAATGAAGAAATTATTATTTTATTTGATATTAGCTGGCTGCAGTGCGATATTTGTTAATTCAGTTGATCCTGAAGAAAATTTTATTGTCAGCCTGGTAAACAGGTATGAACAATACAATATGAAGTACAGGCAGGAACATGTATTTGTTCAGCTTGACAAGGAGTTATATAAACCTGGAGAAAGTATCTGGTTCAAAGGATATGTAAGTTCAGAATTAAATGCAGATGCCCCGGCATTAAGCAATGATTTTTTAATAATCCTCCTTGATAATCTCGGTCAGCAAATTCTGTGGGAAAGGTACCCGGTAGAAAAAAATACTGCAAGTGGATGTATGGTAATCCCGAAATCTACTGAAGGTGGTAAGTATACTTTTATTGCTTTTACCAGCTGGATGAAGAATATGGATGTTGAAGAAGTATATTCAAAAGACATTATTATTAGTGAACATGCTGATAAAGAAGTGCTTATTGACCTTAAATTTCCTGAAGGCATATATATGCAGGATAACAGCATCAAGGCAGAAATAGAGGTTTACACCAAAAATCTCAGGCCAGCTGCCGGCGCTACATATTCTTATACTGTTAATGCATTTGATGAAGTAATTGCAAAAGGCAAAGATATAACAAATGATGGTGGTAAATCAGACATTAACTTCAACTTATCCGGGGATATGACTAATAAACTGGTAACACTGAATGTGTCAGTTAAGTACCAGGGAAGCAACGAAAGTATTGTCAGGCTTGTTCCGGGTGTCAATAATGAGATAGATATAAAATTTTATCCTGAAGGTGGCAGTCTGATAAAAAATATCGAAAGCAAGGTGGCATTTAAAGCTGTTGACAGCTATGGACTTCCTTACGATTTCCAGGGAGGCATATATGATGAAAATAATGAATTGATCTCTGATATTAAAACATCATATAATGGCCGAGGTATTTTTAATATTGTCCCCGGCTTAAAACAATACAAGGTTAAAATTACAAAACCGGATAATGTGGACAAGGAATTCCATCTGCCTGAAGTAAAAAGCGATGGAATATCGCTAACTTATAAAGGATTAATAGAAAATAGTATTGTACTTCAGGCCACATCCGGTAACACGTCGGAAATTGAACAGACATACTGGATAGCAGAAAATGGAAATAAGATATGCTGGGGAGCTAATATTAAAATTCAGGATGTGCGGGAGGTTAAGATACCGGTAATTAATTTCACTACGGGCATTTTACGTATCACCATATTTAATGAAAGTAAATCAGTGGCTGCTGAAAGATTTATATATGTAAATAAAATGGATGCCAAACCTATTAAAGCTAAAACAGATAAATTGAAATATTCGTCAAGGGAAAAAGTGACACTGGAAATTTTTGCCGGACAAACGGAGGAAGATTCATCAGCGCTGAATCTTTCAGTATCAGTTGTTAACAAAAATTTATTTTTTAGTAACAATAATTCAGGTTCATTTCGTTGCGGCAAACAACCTGACATTGAGCTGTCACAGGGAGCAGCTGATTTTATAGGAACATCCTGTTTCAATTCTTCCCCGGAAAATAATGATCTTTTAATGATGTCAAGCGATTATAAAGGAATCAGTTATACTGAGATTTTTAATTCAAATACATTTGATAAATATCCTTATTATATACAGGACGGAATATCCGGTTTTGTTCTGGACAAAAAAGGCAATCCTGTCAGCAATGCAAAAATTAAGCTAATACATGCTCCTGATATGGAGTTTTTTGAAACAGAATCCAACGGGGATGGCATATTTAATGTATTATTTAAAAATGATGTAATTGATTTTAACTTTCTTTCTTTATCCGTTTCTGAGGAAAGTAGCAGGCTCAAACCTCAGGTTTTGGCTGATAATGAATTTTATAATAAGCTTTTTGAACATTTTCAGGTAAATGAAGAAGACTGGAATATTCAAAAAACCATGGATCTGATTGCTTACAATGATCCAAAATTAATTTATACGGGGAAGTATAAGAAAACAAGGCAAAATCAGTTAGTTCTGCAAAATGATAAAAAATATGATGCCGATCGCTATTCTTCATATACAAATGTTCTGGATATTATCCATGAAATAAAACCTTTTAACCTTATTAATAATCAGATTGTATTTCCGGGAGGCACAAATTCGCTTTTATTTCAGAGTGGCGCTTTAATAGTAATAGACGGAATAAAAGCCGGCACCGATGTAAGTGTGCTTAAGACAATATCGCCGAATGATATAGATAATATTAATGTTTCAACAAATGTAGTGGATATTCATGCTTATACGGGACTAAATGCGCAGGGTGTTATTGAAATTACTACTATTGGCGGCAAAAATAGCAGAGCGCCCCAAAAGGAGATGCCCAAAGAAGTTGTTAAAGAAAATTATTACACAGGCTGTGAATTCTATACACCTGACTATGCTTCAGGGAACTATGATAAGGTTGATATAAGGACCACACTTTATTGGAATCCCATGGTGACTGTTAATACAGGAGAAGAAACTGTACTGGACTTTTATAATTCCGATATTAAGGGAGAATATATTGGCGTAATCAGCGGTATGACCAGAGCCGGAGTTCCTGTGTTTGCAGAATTTAATTTTATTGTCGAATAAATAGTGTCGGTTATATTTTATTCTGGTTGTGGTGGCAGCTTAAAGATTTTTTTATTTAAGGCAAATAGCCAGATATAGGCTGCCAATCCAAGAATCAAATAAATCAGGTTTGTTGTTGAATGTGCTATTAATGCAAAGATCTCACTGTCATTGATTGATATTCCATATATTACAAGTGTATAGCTAACGGCCAGATGCCAGATACCAATTCCTCCGCTTATGGGCAGTAGCATTGCCAGCCCACCAATCAGAAAAGTAACTATCCCTGTCCATATTGACAAGTGTTTGGTGGGTTCAAAGGCAAGGAAAATAACATACAGCATACAAAGCCACATTAAAAAAATAAGTAATGTATGGCCAATGAAATACCATTTGTTTTTAAGATTTGCTATTGATTTCACACCTTCTATAATATTTTTTTTCAAAACCCGCAGTTTTAAAATAAATGATCTGTTGCCTACGGAATTCTTTTTAATTATTATCCTGAAAAGAAAAAAACCCGCAAGGAAAACAAGCAAAAGGCCGGTTACAATTATCAATGTTTCTATTGAAAATATCTTTGAAATGCCAGTCTGTACTGCCTTAATTGAATTATATAATCTGACTAAAAGACTAAATTGTGATATTAATATTACTATTGACAATATAGTCAATGTAATGAGGTCAGCCAGCCTTTCGATAAAAACCGTGCCTATTAATTTTGTGAAAGGAATTTTATCTGCTTTGGAAAGTACCAGACAACGTGCTACTTCGCCACCTCTGGGGACAATAAGATTAACGAGATAAAGTACCAGTACTGAAAGGAATGTGTTCCTGAACCTGGGATTGTAACCAAGTGGCCGGATAAGCATATTCCATCTGATTGCCCTGCTTACCTGACTCAGGATACTAAAAATGATCGAAACGCCAATCCAGAAATAATTAATATGCTTTAATGCTTCTTTTACTTTTCCCCATTCCCCTTTATATATCTTCCAAAAAATAAACGCTCCTATTCCAAATAGTAAAATATATTTAAGAACATTAAGAATCCTTTTCGTCATAAATAAATTATTTATTCATTTTATTTTCCCGCTTTAAAATGTAGCAAATGTAGTGATTATATAAAAATATAATAGTAAAAACAATTTTATATTTCAACATTATATAAGAATAGAAATATTTATTTAAAGGGAAGGAACAAATGAAGAATAAGAAAAATCAGGTGTTAAAATCCCGTTTTTTTCGATTTCGACTCACCATCGGGATCTGTTTTACGAAACTCTACTACAACTCCTACACATCTCCTCTCATTATAGTCCTTACCTGTACCTTCAGGAACATTAACCTCAATAATCAGGTTGCGTGTGACCTCATTAGTGAAAATGATTGATTCCGCAAACTCATAGTCAGCATTATCGTAAATAAGAGTACTGTCTTTGCTGTCTTCTTTGATTTTAAAATTTATATTTCCAAACTTTCTATGAGCACAAATAGCAATATAATAGTCTTCTCCGCCATAAGTAACAATCCTTAACTCTGATGACTGGCCCTGTTTGAATAGGGCGCTTTTTGACTGCCTGCTGTAAAAGAATGTATAATCTGCATATTGGCAATGAAACTGGTGATACCCTGTGCAATCCTGTGCAAATGCTTGTAAGGCAAAAACAGTCAACGATATAAGACTAAATATATATTTCATATCTACATTAATTTTCATTTTTGATGAGAGTTTAGAATTATCAGATCTGAGACAAATGAATGAGCTTATTGCGGGTTTTTATCGCTAATTGTTTTAGTTTAATAAATTCACCTTCGGTAATCTTTATTTGCTTTCCGCCTCCTATAACTAATCTGCCATCTTTGCTCCTGGTTACTTTTGTTTTCATTTCAGTGACAGTCATATTATCCAGAAATTTAACAAGTGGATTAACAATATCCAGTATAACTTCAACATTTGGATCATCATCATATTCATGGCAATATTTCATTAAATTATCAAGCACTGTTTTTTGATCGATTATTCGTTGTATGGTGGCATTTTCAGGATTAAAATTGTCAACCAGGTTAAGTGATAGATATAAAGACTCTATAAAACCGCCTATGGAAATAATAGCAAAAGTATTTTCTTTATCATTTCGTACCAGGTAATTTGTAAGGCTTGTCAGGGCATTTTCTGAAATAGCTTTCAGAGAATCAATATTCTGAATGTTCCTTTCTATCCTGATGACCAGACTTTTATTAAAAGCTGAGGATATCCTGATTTTCTCACTTAATGAATATATAACATTCAGGTAATCCATTGATTCTTTATATCTCTGAAAAAGAGTTATATATGCAAGATCAGCAACGTATATGCCAAGATTTACTGCCTGCGATTTGGAATCAAGGAACTTACCGGCATTTTCAACAGGTAATAATAATGTGTTATCAAATGTCATACCTGAACTGTCAATAAATCTAAACATTTCATCCGGAGAAGGAAAACGGTAATATACATACTTAATTTCACTTTCCAGCTGCATAAAACCTGTGGTATCCTCATTTTCCGCATCATATTTATTTGCTGATGATCTGTCTTGTTTACAGCTCTGAGGTACTATTAAAACAAATGCCATCAATAAAAGCCCGTATCTAATCATATCATAAAATTTATAATTAACAAATACTCATTATAACTACCCTTCATATTTTGCCGGATGACTCTGTTTCCTGCGTCATTTAGCAGATTTTTCATGTGTACTGTATCACTTTTTAATTAGATTACTGATATTAATTGTTTCAGAAAAGTTAATTAATTTTTTTATAAACTCAAAAATTAGGCATATATATAAAATAAAAACCATAAATAAAATAACAATAAGATTAAACCAGTATGTGTGGATATATATATTCCCAATTCGTTTTACGGGTGCATAAAAATGAGCTCTTCCGATTTTGGATTCGGGTGTTTTGTAAATAGATTCTGCTTTTCGGATAAAATTATTTTTATGTTCAATGATTTTAACATTATCTCTTTTATTTAATACCAGTTCTGCTATTTGAATATTGAAATATTCGTTTTTCAGATTCAACAGATTATTAAAATCTCCACACGTCTTTTGCATTTCCTCAAGTTTTTTATCTTTATCGTCAATTGCTTTGGTCAACTTTTTAGTATAATATTTTTTTAATCTGGTAAGGTATGTATCGGTTTCCCGTATAGCTTTAATGTTCAATAAATTGATATCCAGACTACTCAGGTATTCGGGAACAGGCACATTATCTGTTTTAATTATTTTATTCAATTCATTTGTAATTAAAATAAGATCATTTTCAAGTTTTTTCTGATTCCTGTTGGATATAAAGTTTTTTTCACAATGACTTAGTTTCAACTGCAGTTCAGGCACAAGATAGTTCATCATAAAAGATGCATGGCTTTCTTCTTTTTCTATATCAAAGAGTTGTTTTTGAAACCTGTTCTCTGTAAACTGATATACTGATAATGCTTCATAAGCCCATCGTGAAGGCATAATATCTCCGACAAATGGCACGTAATACGGGGAAGATATCCGTTTATTCAGTTTGTCGAAATTGATCATGGCTCCTCCCAGCAATATCTGCGGGACAAGCAGCAAAGGGATTAAAATATAAATGGATACAACTGATTTCAGACTGTTGGAAATATTTAATCCGAGCATATTTGAGAATAGTGAAGCCGAGAACAGAATTAGCCAGAAAGGGATAATCATGCCTTTGATACCCATGAGCCAGTTACCGATAATTACGAATGAAAGAGTCTGAATTGCCGATAATACAACAAGCAGTATAACTTTTGAATTGAAATAGCTGAATTTACTGAGATTTAAAAATGATTCCCTTTTTATGATTTTTTGATCTCTTATTATTTCCTGTGCACTTACCATAAGTCCAAGAAACAAAGCTA
Source organism: uncultured Bacteroidales bacterium (assembly GCA_964495025.1). Classification (GTDB taxonomy): domain Bacteria; phylum Bacteroidota; class Bacteroidia; order Bacteroidales; family UBA10428. The sequence goes on from CAZBUF010000373.1 coordinate 12,165, forward strand.
CAATTACACTCATAAATATGAATACAGGCAAATTGATATTTTCACTGAAAATATATGCGTCAGGATTATCGCTTGTACCAATATTATATTTTGTAAAAATACCCAGAATTAATGCCAGCAAAGGTGCCTCCAGAAGATTTATCGCAAGATATTGTTTGTCTGTGATCTTTGAATACAGGTTTCTTACTGAAAATATCATGAATTGTCTGAACTTACCGGGTATGCTGAAGTAATTTTTAGGAATGTCCAGTTTTACTTTAAGGCTTTTCCTGTATTTAGGTTCGATCTTCTTTTTGTATAGATCATACCATTCATTTGCAGATACCAGTCTTTTTTTTACGAAATCACCGGATTTATTTACCTTCTTTGATTCCAGTATTTGCAGAACCTGTTCGGGATTAACATTACCACAAGTGAGACATTCACTGTCTTCAGCGTTTAGCAACATACTGGAAGTCTTAAAATATACAACAGCATCCAACGGATCTCCATAATATACAACCCTGCCTCCTTTGTCCATCACTAAAAGCTTATCAAATAATTTAAATATGTCAGATGAGGGCTGATGAATATTTACAATTAATAATTTTCCTTTCTGAGTCTGCTCCCTTAAAAGATCCATTACCATATCGGAATCATTTGAAGACAGTCCTGAGGTTGGTTCATCAACGAATAAAATATAAGGTTCCCTGACTAACTCAAGGCCTATATTAAGCCGTTTTCTTTGTCCGCCGCTAATAAATTTTTTTAAGGGATTGCCTACCTTAAGGTCTTTTATATCATATAAATCAAGGTCGGTCAGGACCTTTTCAACAAGCTCCACAATTTCATTATATGAAAAATCTTTAAAACATAATTTTGCATTGAAATACAGATTCTGAAATACTGTTAATTCTTCTATAAGCAAATCGTCCTGGGGAATATAGCCAATAATACCTTCCAGTATTTTCTTATCCTTGTATACATCATATCCATTTATCTCAACTTTTCCATTTATTGGTTTAAGATTACCGTTAAGAACATTAATAAGCGTGGATTTTCCAACGCCACTACCTCCCATTATCCCTATCAGCTGACCCGATTCTTCTGAAATACTGAAAGGATAAATCCCGTTAGTACTGTTCCTGAACCTGAATTCAATGTCAGTTGCAGAAAAAACAAGTTTGTGTCGTACTTTCGATTTAAGAAAAACATTAGCAATTTCACTATAATAAATTGGCCCTAGTATCGGACTTCTGATTGAGCTTCCTTTCTCCAGTACATAAGTTCTGTCCGGCACTATTCTTCTTCCGTTTAAAGATAATTGATCATCGGCCTGAACATGCCTGAATACATAAATGTTAGTTGATGGAATAAAAAGAAAATGTAATTTGCCTTTTATATAATTCTTACTTATATGCTGAATATTCTTGTATTCCGGTTCTTCATTGCTGTCAATGATTAATACATTTTCTTTGTTCGGAATGCTATTAATTGAATTAAAAATAAAAGCCTTACTATCGTTAAACTCCTCTTCACTAAAGGTAAGAGCCATTACCAGAGTTTTCAAAAAATCAATGTCCGATTCATTTATCTCTGCATTTAAATTCTGAATATCCAGTATTTGAAATAGCACTAATGCCTTCTGTTTTTTTTGTAATACTTTATTTATCTGCTCACAGATAATCAAAGATTTCACAGAGTACAAAGAATGTCTTTTATCGGCTACAAATTTTACTTTCTCCTTTAATCCCTTATAATAAAAGTCATACATCATTATATGCTGATTGACCTTGTCGGGATTTAATAATTGCCTTAGATAAGATTCAATAATACCTCTGGCTGATTCAATTTTTGTATTATCCAGCGATTGTGCCAATATGGCAAATAAACGCAATAAAGACTTAAGTATAGTTTCAGTCATTCAGTATACGCAGTTATCAGCAAAAAAACCATTTCCCCTACTTATAATCAAATGTATTATTAATCTGAATTTATTACAAGTTTATTTTTTGCTAATTCTTAACAGAAAAACATATATATCGAACCAAATAGTAATGTTTACAATTGAGTTATTTAATCTTTGACAAACAAAAACGGTTTTGCTTATTAAAAAAAATAACCCTGATTAAATAAAAAATTTGTTATATTTTTACTGCTTAATTATTTATAACAGTTACTTAATATTGTTATTCACCTGTCAGATATAAACAGGCAGGTATTAATATATAAGTATAATGGAGCAGGTAAGTAAGATATTAATTGTTGATGATGAAGCCATTGGTAGACAATTACTTGAGGCAATTTTATTTCCGGAAAACTATGATTTATATTTCGCGGAAAATGGTAATCAGGCATATGAAAAGGCATTGCAGCTTATGCCTGATCTTATTTTAATGGATGTTATGATGCCGGGAATGGATGGATTTGAAGTTTGCAAAAAGCTTAGGGAACATACAATACTGAAAAATGTTCCGATATTGCTAATTACTGCATTGGATGACAGGGATTCAATGATAAGTGGGCTTGATTCAGGAGCTGATGATTACATTTCAAAACCGTTTGACAGGATAGAGGTATTGACCAAAGTGAAAAATATCACTCAGCTTGACAGATATAAAAGAATCCTGCATGATACAGATAAACCTGATGCTGAAGAAAAAAACTCGCCAAATAAAGAGCTAAGTCTTTATTATACGAGCCTTATTCAGAAGTCATTATTACCTTCACATGAGTATATCAGCAGACTTCTGCCATCCTATTTCATAATTATCCGTTCAGTTGAGTCTGTAAGCCGAAATATATTCTGGGTTTCTGAGAAGAATGATAAAATAATTATTGTATTATACAGCAGAAAATATCAGGGGATAAGTGATATACTAATGAACATTTTAGGTGTTACTAATTTAAACAGGATAATTTACAAAAGAGACAAAATTGATACAGGAGAGATAATAAATGATTTAAAGATTGAACTGCAAAAAAATGACCTGAATCCTGAGCAGGGATCAACGGCATTGGATAATATTAATATAGCATTATGTGTTTTTGACAAGGTTAAACTTAAGCTTCAATACTCAGGTGTGAATATTCCGCTTTTTTATGTAAAGGACAACAAGGCTGCTTTTGCCGAGGCAAATATTCTGTATAGAAGCACAAAAAATCCAGATTCCTTTAACAGTGTTACGATTGACTTATCAGAGGGTGACAGTTTCTATATTTTCTCAGATAAATTATTTCATCATTTTGAGAAAGATAATGAAACGTCAGGCAATAAAGATTTGCTGACACTTATACAGGAACAACAGTCTGGCGATACGGCGGACAGGGAATCTTTTTTTACTGATTATATTGATAAAGAATTATCTGAAAATGATGATTTGAAGGATATAATATTATTTGGAGTCAGGATTTAGAATTGTACATACTGTAAATTTGAATAAATATTAAAATATTTCATTTTATAAAATTTCATCGCAAATTCGCTTATATTCTGGCCATCAATATTTTAATTG
>CAZBUF010000374.1:0-6668 GCA_964495025.1 uncultured Bacteroidales bacterium
CGGCAGGGTTATGTTCTTTCAACGTATCCTGGCCTTTAGTTCCCTGATAAATGCATCTGACAGCTTATTCATTATTTTATCAATCTGCTTATCCGTAAGGGTGCTTTTCAAATCCTGCAATATAAAACTAATTGCATATGATTTCTTCCCTTTATCAATCTTGTCCCCGGTGTATATGTCAAACAAATTTATCTTTTTAATATAGTATTTTTCCGTTTTTAGCGCAAGCCTTTTAATTTCTTCATATGTAACCGATTCATCCAGCAGCAGGGCCAGATCTCTTCTTACTTCAGGGTATTTCGGCAATTCCTTAAATTCAATCTTGTTTGATGCCAGGCTGCTGATGACATTATCCCAGTATATATCACCATAAAAAACATCATTCCTGATGTCAAAGTCTTTTATCAGCGAACGTACAATAATACCGCATTCAGCTATCACCTTATCATTAAGCTTATATTCCAGTCCGTCGGTAAAGATATCCTCCCTGCCCTTTATTTTTTCAATATTGAAATTACTGACTGCAAATCCAAGCCGCATCAGTATATTTTCAATATATGATTTTAACTGGTAGAATGAGCTCTTCTCTTCTTTTGTGCTCCATGTGGGTTCATATTTTTTGCCGGTAATATGCAATACTATATGTTGTTCTTCAGAGTACCTGCTTAAAGGATCTTTTCCTGCTTTGTCCTTATCAAAATAATAACAATATCCTAATTCATAAATTTTTAAATCAGGCATTTGCCGTTTCGAGTTAAAAGCGATTGCTTCCAACCCCCCGAAAACTAATGTCTGTCGCATTACATCGAGGTCGCTACTTATCGCATTATCTATTTTCACCAGCGATTCCGGTTTATACGAGGTTAGCTTTTCATAATAGTATGATTTGGTAAGGGAATTTGACATAATTTCATTAAACCCGTTGCTGCTCAGGTAGTCTGATACCAGATTAACCAGCTGTTCCCTGTCAGGCTTTATAACAAATGAAATATTTGAATTCAGGCTTGCCGGGAATTCAATATTGTTATATCCGTATATTCTCAGGATCTCCTCAATTACGTCAGCCTCCCTTGTAACATCCACCCGGTATGGGGGAATGCTTAACACAAGCTTGTCCTGTTCCTCGTCAATAATATCAATTTCCAGTGATTTTAATATCTTCTTTATTCTGTCCTTTCCAATTTGTTTTCCTATCAGCCGGTCGGTATTTTTATAAGTAAGAACTACCTTAAAAGGCATAACCGGTTCGGGATAATTATCAATGATCTCTGAAGAAATCACTCCCCCTGCAATATCTCTCATTAATAACGCGGCTCTTTTAAGTGCAACAATAGTAAGATCAGGATCCACGCCTCTTTCAAAATGAAAGGAAGAATCGGTATTAATACCATGCCTTTTTGCAGTTCTGCGCACTGACAGCGGACTAAAATATGCACTTTCAATAAATACATTTTTTGTTTCATCAGTTACACCTGAATTCAACCCTCCGAAAACACCTGCCATTGCAACTGCTTCATTTGCATCACAAATCATGAGGTCTTCAGATGAAAGCTTATGTTCAACGCCATCCAGTGTGCAGAATGGTGTTCCTTCAGGCAGGTTTCTAACAATTATTTTCCTGCCGTTAAGTTTATCCGCATCAAAAGCATGCAGAGGCTGGCCAAGCTCATGCAAAACGAAATTAGTAATGTCAACAACATTATTTATGGGGTTTAGTCCTATGGCTTTCAGCCTTGTTTTGATCCATTCCGGGGACTGGGAAATTTTTATACCTGTAAGTGTTACCCCTGCATACCGCATACAGGATTTTTTATTTTCTATTGTTATTTCAAAAGGAAAATTATTATTTACAGTCCTGAATCCGCTGATATCAGGAAGCCGGGGGTCAATATTTTTCTGCTGACTGAAAAACGCTGCCAGATCGCGTGCAATGCCGAAATGTGATGCTCCGTCAATTCTGTTTGGTGTAAGGCCTATTTCAAATACGGTATCTTTATCAGTATTATAATACTTGTTAAGCGGCAATCCCGGCGGGGCACTATTATCCAGCACTATTATCCCTTTATGATCAGTACCGGTGCCAATCTCATCTTCAGCACATATCATCCCCTCTGATTCAACGCCCCTGATTTTTGCTTCTTTTATCAGCAGGCTTTCATCATCCTTATAAAGTGTGGTCCCTGCCCTGGCAACGACAACCTTCTGGCCTGTCCTTATATTTGGTGCACCACATACAATTTTTAACAGGTGTCTGTCCCCCACGTCTACCTCTGCCACGGTGAGTTTGTCTGCATCAGGGTGTTTTATGCAGCTTTTGACCTCACCAATAACAAGTCCCTCAAACCCTCCTTTAACTTCTCCGTAATTAATGATACCTTCTACCTCAAGCCCTATATCAGTTAAAATCTCAGCCAGTGCAACAGGTTCCATATCAATTTTTAAATATTCTTTCAGCCAGTTATATGAAATCTTCATTATATAATTATTAAATATCTGTCTTACAATTAAAAAGCAACTTAAAAAACCAGGTAAATCATTGATTAGTTAACAAAAATAGCAAAATTTGACATCGATAATATTTGTATATACATTTTTAATTAACTTATTTACGTTATTAAATTATATATAGCCTTTGTACACTGCCATTTATTAAATAAATTTGTATTTTTTTAAAATACCTGATGTGACAAATAAAAAGAGTCTTCTGATATTAGTAACCAATGATGACGGACTTGAAGCAAGGGGGTTGAAATCCCTTATAAAGATCCTGCGCCCCCTGGGCAGAATTGTTGTTGTCTCCCCTATGGAAGGCAGGTCAGGCATGTCTCATGCCATTACTGTAAAAACACCCTTAAGGATAAAGAAAATCCGTGAGGAAGAAAACCTGGAAATATACGGCTGCAATGGCACACCTGTTGATTGTGTAAAACTTGCCCTGAACCAGGTACTTAAGAAAAAGCCGGATTTGCTGGTATCCGGGTTTAATCATGGCTCCAACTCATCTGTCAGCATATTCTATTCAGGGACCATGGCCGCGGCACTGGAAGGTTGCATCAACGGAATACCGTCATTAGGCATATCCCTTGTTAATCATAGTCCTGATGCTGACTTCACTGCCACTGAACATTACGGTAAAAAGATAATAAGTAAAGTAATAGCAAACGGCTTACCGAAATCCATTTGCCTGAATGTGAACGTACCGAAAATTCCCCTCGATAATATTGCCGGCATTAAGGTATGCAGACAAAATAAGGGATACTGGCAGGAAGAATTTGACATAAGGACCGATCCGCACGGAAAAAAGTACTTCTGGCTTACAGGAAAATTCAACAACAGTGAGCCTGAAGCATCCGACACGGATGAGTGGGCATTAGCGAATAATTATATTTCTGTTGTGCCTACACAAATTGACCGTACCTGCTATGATACGATAAAAATTATTAAAAACTGGGATTTATAAATAAATGGTGAAAAGGATAAACACGTTAGCCACAGGTATTATCACAGGAATAATAATACCCTTTATATTTTATCTTATTGTATTTTACTCAAAGTTTCATAATCTCAGGCTTCCGGGTTTTCACAGAGAGATATATCTGGGCAGGTTGCTTCCGCTTATCATAAGCCGTTGTATTTTACCAAATCTTGTATTGTTTTTTATTTTTAACATGCTTAACTGGCATAAAGCAACCAAAGGCGTGTTTATTTCAACGCTGGCCATTACTGTTTTGCTGTTTGCACTTAAGCTTATTTTCATTTAACCGGCAACTGATGAAGTATTATCTTATAGCTGGAGAAGCATCGGGAGATATGCACGGCGCTAACCTGATGCAAAACATACTGAGTTACGATCCTAACGCAGAATTCCGGTTCTTTGGCGGTAACATGATGCAAAATGTAGGGGGTACTCTTGTAAAGCATTATCGTGAAATGGCGTATATGGGAATATGGGAAGTATTCAGAAATTTAAGAAAAATCTCCCGGAACCTCGCCTTATGCAAGCTGGATATAAGCAGTTATAAGCCCGACGTTATAATACTGATTGACTATGCCGGTTTTAACCTGAGAATAGCAAAATTTGCCAGGAACAGCAACCTGAAGGTTTATTATTATATATTACCCAAGCTCTGGGCATGGGGCAAGTCACGTGTAAGTAAAATAAAAAAATACACTGACAGGCTTTTTGTCATCCTGCCTTTTGAGGTTAAGTTCTATGATAAGTACAACATTAATGTTGAATACTCAGGGAACCCCCTTGTTGATGAGATAGAAAAGAATATGAGCCATTCCGAATCTTCAGATGAGTTCAGAAAAAGGAATGCCCTGTCAGATAAGCCTGTAATTGCTTTACTCGCGGGAAGCCGCAAACAGGAAATTCTGAAATGCCTTCCCGAGATGGCTGAAATAACAAAATACTATCCTGACTATCAGTTTGTTGTAGCGGGAGTAACGAGCATTGAACAGGAATATTATAACAACACCCTGGGAAAGTCTGATGTAAAGGTTATTTATAATCAGACATACCAGCTGCTGGCAAAGTCATCAGCTGCAGTTGTTACTTCAGGAACGGCAACACTTGAGACCGCATTGTTCAATGTCCCGCAGGTTGTAATATATAAAACAAGCCCCTTCACATATTACTTCGGCCAAATTCTGATACTGCTGAAAGTCATCCATATTAAATATTTCTCGCTTGTAAATATTATACTTAATAAGGAAGCAGTAAAAGAACTTCTTCAGTTCAGGATATCTGAGAATATAAAAAAAGAACTGGACAGGATACTATCCGATAATAAATACAGGCAGGAAATGCTTAACAACTACAGGAAACTGAAGGATATTATCGGTAAGCCTGAAGCTTCAAAAAGGGTTGCAGAAAAAATTGTACATTCACTTCTTGCAAACAACATCTAGATACTCAGATCATGGTATTAAGGAGATGCTTCATACATTTTTTACTTATTATTTATATTAATACCAGTTATTCCCAAAGGTTAAACGTTGCCATTTTTCATGAATACAACATAAGAACCATAGTATTTTCAGCAGTTACAGGTGAATATGTAATGACCGGGGATGGAGAAGTAATTAAAAGATCGTCTCCTGACGACATTTACTTTGTTACATCAGAAAATGGCATATTAACTATTAACGATAAAATCAAGTCACTCGGAAAATACAGGAAAATTGAATTCTCAGGCACAGGGTCTGAAAATTCATTTCAGCTAAATCCTGCTGCTCCCTCTTTATCATCAAGAGAATATGATAACGACCTGCTGCTGGCATGTAATCAGACAAATATATTGGTAATCAATAAGGTGGATATTGAAAAGTATATAACCGGTGTTATTGAAGCAGAAGGGGGGCCCTATGCGCCCCTTGAATTTTATAAAGCCCAGGCCATACTGGTAAGAACCTATGCCATAAATAACATGTATAAACATTCCAGTGACGGGTTCAATCTGTGTGACGGGACACACTGCCAGGCTTACAAAGGAAAAAGCAGATTTAATACCCAGATATATACTGCTGCCAGGGCAACAAAAGGTAAGGTACTCGCTGACAGGAATAACAATCTTATTACTACCCCATATCATTCAAACTGCGGAGGACAAACAACAGATGCTTCAGATGTATGGCAAAAAGATCTTCCTAACATGGTATCCGTAAGGGATCCTTTTTGTACAGAAAGCAGGAATGCTGCCTGGGACATAAAAATATCAGTCACTGAATGGGAGAATTACCTGCGAAAAAACGGCATTTCCATAATAAACTCCGTAGCCGATGATTATGTGTTCAGTCAATTCTCAAGAAAAAAATATTACCGGTTCAATGACAATAAAATATTACTGACAAAGATCAGAAAGGACTGGAACCTGAAATCCACATATTTCTCGATCATCGCAGATAAAAATTCACTTGTACTAAAGGGCAAAGGATTTGGCCATGGCGTAGGACTTTGCCAGGAGGGAGCAATAGAAATGGCAAATGTTGGCTATACCTATCCTGACATATTACATTTTTACTTCAGGAACGTAAAGATCATTGATTATAAAAAAAATTAAATATCCTTATTCAGCTTTTATCAATCTGCCTGTTGATATATTTTCCATTACTTCTATTATCCCGGGATCGCCGGAGTAATAAACATTTCCAGGTCCCCATATCCACACACGCAGGCGGCCGGTAACATAAACATGAATATCTCCTATTGTCCTGTACAACACATCAGTATTTTCTGATATCAGGTTCTCTGCATATAATGAAGAGCCATAATTAACAAAAAACCTGCTCATCTCCGCCTTGCCACTGAACCTGAATTGCCCGAGTGTTGTAAATGCATCGTCAAATCTGAAATATCCGCAATTCAGGATCAGGTCAGCTTCACCAATCTCTCCGATAGCATAGTACTCAAAACTCTGACATCTTAGTGTGTCATTTGAACAGACTTTCACCGGAGCAAAAGTCACCAAATGTTTCAATGTAACGAAATGAATAAATATCTTTATCTTCTCATAGTCCTTAAGCCAGTTACACCTTATAGAGTTGTCAATTATAAGAGTGTCATTATTAACATCCGTAAGAACATCTGGCAACATATTCTCACCTCCCTTAAGAATAACCTTGTTTACCGAGTCCTGTACCAAAACTACTTCAAAGATATCCCT
>CAZBUF010000375.1:0-2690 GCA_964495025.1 uncultured Bacteroidales bacterium
AGTTTACGGCACTGGGAGGTGTAAGCTTTGAAGTGCCCCTGGTATCACGAAATTTAACATTTGATGTCAGATATTATTACGGCATTAATCCCATTAAATATGGCCATAGTTACCTTAATACGCCGTATATTATGAGCGACCTGAGTACAAATACTTTGTCCGTTACACTGGGTACAACCTTTTAAACTAACCAGACTGAAATTATGAATAAATTAATAATCCAAACAATAAAAAAAAACAAAATCATGAAGAGAAAGCTATACAAAATCCTGACAGCAAGTAGTATCGTGATCGGGATACTACTTTCAACTTCCTGTGAAAAAAAATCTGTTACTCAGGAAGATGTAATTAATCAACAGCAATTAGTTAATCTTGTATTACAAATTCTTGATGCCTCGAGTACTGATATTGCTCCATTGGACCAGGCACTGGTAACAGTGACAGCCGGAGAAAAAACTGAACAAAAAACCTCTGATGCAACCGGCATAGTCACTTTCGAAGACATACCTATTGGTGGAAATATACCTGTAGAAGTAAGCAGGACTGATTATACATCCATAAAAACAACCGTAAATACTAATCCTGCAAACTTCAGGCAGGCTGTGGTATATGGTACGTTAAACCTGTATTCTTTATCCGATTCATTGATGACAACCGTCAAAGGTATTGTCACTATTGAAACTGATGTTACCAACAGGGACCCGGATTTCCTGCCTGTTGGTACTGAAGTTAAAGCTTACAATACTGATCTTATTGGCAATAACACTGCTTTTATCGGTACAACCGATGCAGAAGGAAAATATGAGATCAAGATACCTGTAAATAATAATGGCACTGATGACATTGTGATAATATTTCCTGATATTATTACTGACCAGACCGTTGCTTTGGAAGTGGAAGACGGCATAGGTTCTTCCATTGAACAAAGAGAATGCTATTTTACATTGAACCAGAATGCTGAATTCGGAGCTATACCTACTATACCAAGTGCATGGGTTTCAATAGAAGCTCCTCCTGTGGCCCAGGGATCAGGATTAACACTGGGAGCAGCTGTAAATCCAACAACACTCAATTTCCAGAGTTTTGACGCTATGGTTGTTAGCGGAGGATCAGGATATCCTGATGGATTTAATTTCTTTGATTTTTCCCAGGGCACCAACGGACTGAGTGCGCAGCTTATAGTATGGGCCGAAAACGGTGCATTGTCGACAGATGACAATATTAACCCACCAGTGATCTCTCCTAATGGTGCTTTATATACATCAAAACCAACGGTGAACTTAAATGTCGGTGGCACAGGAGCTCAGGTTGATATGAAGTTCAGAACTACCTATGATATATATATTGCAAACGGTGGAAGCAATTATGTAGGTTTCCCGATTGTCTACGGACAGTCAACTGATTATAATGCAAACGGAGATCTGGTTACTGTGACTGATGATAATATTAATGATGGTTCTACTGATTATTTCGGCTCTAATGTCTTCAATTTTAATGCTACTATTAATAACGGCGTCATTGAATCTGCTTCAGGAGTCGGAGATACAATTTCAGTAAGTAATCACGTGGCTTCAACGCCTACTTTTGGCATTTCATATACTCCAAAAGCACAACCTGCTGAGCTAACTGCTAATATTGATGTGAATGACAGCACTATCACATTTATTAATATAAACCAGGCAGGGTCAAATTACGATCCTGTAAATCCTCCTGTTGTTACAATCTACTCTCTGTCCGGATTTGGAAGTGGCGCTACTGCTGTAGCTGAAGTTAACACGGCAGGTTCGGTCAGCGCAATTGAAATGACTAACCTGGGCTCAGGGTATGTACGGAATGCCAACGATTTTGCGGATAACAATGTTACCTGGGATACTGAAGAACAACCGTCTCCTAATTTAGGTGGTTCGGATCTTTATCTTAATGATTTGGCCCCGGGTAAAACAGTTTATCAGAATGCACATTACGGAACAGGTACTCCAACTGACATGGATTAACTGTTAAGATTATTCAGTTTATAAGGATTATCCGGAATAAGAACAGGTAAGTTCACTTATAACATATAAAATAAAAACCCCCTTAAAACAGGGGGTTTTTATTTTTGTGCAAAAAAAACCAGGGACCTTTTGATCCCTGGTAATAAAACCCTAAAAATTAAACCTAAAATTCTACAAAAACCCTAAGAGAACAATATAAAACCTTAATAATTTAACTTAAAAGTTATGAACCCAACTAAGTATTTTAACGTAAATTTTAAGCGTTTGTTTCATTTTTGCAGGCAGAATTTTTTATCCTGATTTCACCTCCTTGCAGCAATATACTTGACTGTTACAACATATTCATTATTAAATAATTGCTACAGCCGGAATTTTACTCATTGTAATTATATTTTTTGTTCCTAACTTTGTACGCTATGGAAGAAAAATACGGAACACGGATGATCAGGGAAAACCGCCTTGAAAGGTTTGATAATAAAAACCGGAAAAGGGATTTTACTATTCAGTTCAGCTGCCCGGAATTAACATGCCTGTGCCCGATATCAGGATTTCCTGATTTTGCTGTAGTAAATATTGAATATCAGCCTGACATGTATTGTGTGGAACTGAAAAGCCTTAAGTTGTATATAAATGGCTTCAGGGATATGAGTATATTTCACGAAGATGTGGCAAATAAAATTCTGGATGATCTTGTTG
>CAZBUF010000376.1:0-2106 GCA_964495025.1 uncultured Bacteroidales bacterium
ACACGTGCAACAGGCATATGATGCCGGAATTCCAGCAATGGATCGTACCAGAGCTTATACCCGAGAATGCGGAAAACCTGGCACCGTTCAGCATCCTCACCTGCAATTAATGATTTACCTATTCGCCCTTTCATCATTAACTGAAAATTGTTAGACATTAAATTGTTGTAAATCTCTTTGCGAAAAATTGAGCCCGCACCATAAACATACCTCCGTTTATCACTTACATATCCTTCATGTTCCCCTTGCGGTCCTATTGCAAAGGCTTGCTCAACACTGGCAAACCAAGCCGGGGGTTCCTCCTCAAATACTCCAATACCCCTACCGCCAGCAATACCCACTTCGGGGTGGTTTTCCATTATAGCATAAGCACAGCTAATATAATTAGGTGAGATATAATTATCGTCATCAACCATAATGATGATATCATAGGCAGCTTTTTCAATGCCTGTTCGGGTTGCATAACTCTGTCCCTGCTTTGGTTCGGAAAATATATGCAAAGGTACTGTGGGATGGTTCCAGCCTTTCTTTGCTACTGCAATAGTGTTATCAACTGATGCATTATCAACCATAATAACTTCCCATGTAAATCCATCATGGTTCTGCTGTGCAAGCAAACAATCGAGTACTTTTTTTATCCTGTTTTCTGAGTTGTAGGAACAAATAACTACACTTATGCCTTTATTCATATTGAAATTCAGCTTTTGTTTTTACTATTCTTGAAAAATATATAATAGTGCTTATTTTAAATATCCCTGGTAATAATTTTTAATGTATTCTTTTAAAGCAACTTTCCAGTCACGCATGGTATTTATTCCACGAATGTTTAATTTTCGGTTTACCAATCGCTCGCAAGGAGGCCTGTCGGCAAAATAAATATCACTGAAATAATCAGAGTGTACCGAAGTAAGCTTTACTTCATCGTCTAGTTGTAATATCCTGATAAGTTCTTCTGCTACTTCATACCTGCTGGTTTGGCCTCCACAAACTAGATTGTATAATCCCCAGTATTCTTTCTCAATTAACAATTTAACATTTCTGGCAAAATCATGCGTATATGTTGGAGTACCATCTTTATCATCAACAATAAAAAGTTCTTTTTTGCCGTCTTTCAACTGTTTAATTAGTTTTTGAATAAACTTCTTATCTTTTGCCGGGCCTGAGCCCATCATCCAGCCTGCACGGCAAACGAGGAAACGCCTGGCATTCTCAACCACAAATCTTTCACCCATGTATTTTGAACGGGCATAGACACCCAGCGGATTAGGCAAATCCCAATCATCATACAGTTCTTTTGCTCCGTCAAAAATTCCGGCAGTACTTATGTATAATAAAGGAATATCCAGTTCATTTGCCAGGTAAACCGCATTTTCAACAGCCAGTGTATTTGTGCTGTAGGTATCATCGGCATTTTTTTCGCAAAATTCAAGGTCAGTGTATGCCCCCAGGTGAAATAAGTAATCTGGACGGAACTCAGTTAATTCTTTCCTGTAGGCATCAAAATCCCTGAAATCCAGGAATGATAACCAGGTATCATTCACATCCTTGTCAGTACATTTCAGCACGTAATCATTTTTAAACTGCTGATAGAAAGCTTCACCCAGCATACCACCACAACCGGCAATGTATATTTTTTTCATATGAAAAATATTTTAAAATTCATAATCAATAATTGCAATATCTACTATATATTATAAAGATAAGTAGTAATAAACAATTTTAAAGGCACTTTCTATGAATTTTTCACCGCATTTATCAATATCAATAAATTATAATAATTCATAGTTAATTGTATTAAGCCCAATGGATTGATTAGGCCTTATACTATTATTTATTTTTTAAAATATTAGAAACTCTATTAATCCAATATTTTATTCCATTAACCCAGATATCATATAGATAATTTTTAAAAGGCCAATTTATTAGTTTTAAACTTAAATAAGTCGAAAACCAATAATTGCATGCCATATTTAATGTTAATTGAACTGCGACAATTCCCAGCAACCCATATACAGGGTAAATCAAAAAACATATTACTACTGACAAGATACCTGTTGAGAGTCCGGGTATTAGAAAAGGAACTGAATTTGTAGAAATGTAAAATGT
>CAZBUF010000377.1:0-10070 GCA_964495025.1 uncultured Bacteroidales bacterium
TATTGTAGAAGATGAAAATATTAAGGATGAAAGCGTGGATATAAAAAATGAATATGATGGGGAAAACAGGTTGATATACAGCGGGGCATATAAAAGGGACATACCCATAGGTATTCACAGAAAGTATGACATTAACGGAGATGTTATTAATTCATACATATTTAATGATAACGGGATAAAAATATCAGAAGGCATTATTGACAATGAAGGAAGAAAAATAGGTCAGTGGAAAGATTATTATGATACGGGAGCGGTTAAAGACTCGGGGAGCTATGAGAAAGGTGTAAAGGAAGGGAAATGGACATATTTTTTTAAAGACGGCAAAATTGAACAGACCGGGGAATATAAAAACGGGCAGTTTGAAGGTTCGTGGACATGGTATTATATTGACGGATCAGTTGAAAGAGAGGAAGAATATTATAACGGAAAAGAAGAAGGACTCTTTGTTGAATACGATGAAAAAGGGGAAATAATCAAAAAGGGGGAGTATTTTGACGGGGAAAAGGAGGACGAATGGTTTTATAAAGTAGGAGATCATACGGAAATCGGTTCCTATGTGGTAGGGTTAAGAAATGGGAAATGGAAATATTTTTATGAGAACGGCGAACTCCGGTATGAGGGTAATTATATACAAGGCAATCCTGATGGGAAACACAAGTATTATTATAACAATAATGTATTGAAAGAAGAGCAGTTTTATGTTATGGGAATTAAGGAAAAACACTGGAAAAAATATGACGAATACGGCAATCTGTTGATAACAATAACATATAAAAACAACAGGGAGATAAGGATAAATGGAATAAAAGTTGAATTGGACAGTGACAACGTTAAACTAATTAAATAGAGTAAATACATAATACATATGGATGATAATTATGACGTCAGGGATTATGATTTGAATGAAGCAGAAAAAGAATATGATAAAAAATTAAGGCCTCATGAATTTGAAGAGTTCAAGGGACAGGAGAAGATAATTGAGAATCTTAAGGTTTTTGTTGAGGCCGCCAGATTGAGAAATGAAGCGCTGGATCATGTTTTACTTTCAGGGCCTCCGGGTTTGGGGAAAACAACACTCGCCAATATCATTGCCCACGAGCTTGATGCAAACATAAAAACAAGTTCAGGACCGGTTCTGGAAAAGGCAGGAGACCTTGCCGGAATTTTAACAAACCTGGAAGAAAATGATGTTTTATTTATTGATGAGATACACAGGCTAAATTCCACTATTGAGGAATATCTGTATTCTGCAATGGAAGATTATAGAATTGACCTGGTAATTGACAAGGGGCCGAGCGCCAGATCAATACAGTTATCACTTAATCCGTTTACCCTTATTGGCGCCACAACAAGGGCAGGATTGTTAACAAGTCCATTGAGGGCGAGATTTGGAATAAATTCTCATCTTGAATATTATGATGTCGGGGTAGTGTATTTAATAATTAAACGTTCGGCAGAAATACTTAAAATAGAAATTAAAGATGATGCTGCGCATGAAATAGCCGGACGTTCAAGGGGAACCCCAAGAATTGCCAATGCACTGCTTAGAAGGGTCAGGGATTTTGCCCAGGTCAAAGGCAAGGGAATAATTGACCTGGATATTGCCAAATATTCACTGGAAGCATTAAATATTGACAAGAGAGGCCTGGATGAAATGGATAATAAGATATTAAATACGATAATTGATAAGTTCAAAGGGGGCCCTGTTGGAATAAGCACCATAGGAACCGCTGTTTCGGAGGATCCGGGAACGATTGAAGAGGTGTATGAGCCTTTTCTGATCAAAGAAGGATTTATTAAACGAACACCAAGAGGGAGGGAAGTAACGGATCTTGCATATAGCCACCTGGGAAAAACAAGGACTGACGGCACAAAACTTCTTTTTTAGATATTATTTTAGCAACAGTCCCACAGCCACACCAAGATAATTACCAATAGCATAACCAAGGAGTCCCATGGCAATCCCTGAAATTATGATCTGCCTGTTTCTGATTCCATTGGCCACAGGACCAATAAAAGCAGGGCCGAAAAGCGCTGCCGTTGATGTGATAATAAGAGTATCAGTGTCAATACGGAATATTATCGAGAATAGTACATGAAGTAATATCGAGCATACTACAACAGTACCACAAAAAGCAAATATAAGTGAGCTGCGTTCAATTAATTCTGAGAAGTTTGCCTGCGAACCTATTGCAATGGCAAAGATCAGCAGCAAATATTCAGCTGTTTCATAGGTCCCCCGTATAGAATGTATTCGCCTGGAAAAAGAAGAAAATATACTAAGAGTTGTAAGTGTCAGTATTACCAGGGGAGTTACAATTTTCCCCCGGATAAGGAAAGATATGGAAAGCGCTATTGTAAAAATGACGGCAGAAAGTAAAATTGAAAGCAGTACAAGTATTATACGGTTATTCAGGGGCAGTTTAATAAAATCAATCGTTTTGTTTTTATTGGTATCATGATCATCAGAGAACTTAAAAGGAGGAAGGAACAAGCCAAGGAATTTTTTAGCAACGGAGATAAGAAGAACAAAGTAAATACCACAAAAGAAAATATCAGCACTGTTAAGTAGTATAAAATCGCTTTCTCTGGCGTCAAGCGCCAGTCCGATAGCTGTCATATTAGGAGTGCCGCCTGTATATACACCGATAAGCATACCAGCATACTTTGATGCTTCAGGAATACGGGACCTGAAAAGGAAGTAGGCAAACACGGAGCTGATAACAACTGCTGCAGATGCAAGAAAAAAGGAAAGGAAAGTAACCCTGGAATGCCTGATCCACTGTTTGAAGTCCGATGAGAATAACAGGGCCGGTATCGCAAGGCATACGCTTATCTGAGAAATATTTAATATCATGGCAGTATTAAGACCTTCAACACCAATGTTACCGATTATTATACCTGTAACATAGCAAAGAATAATAGGACTGACCCACCTTAGAGTACGTATTCGTTTTACAAGGAATATAGTAAAGAAAGGGAAGAATAATATAAAAACAAATTGAATTATGCTGAATGCCATATAAAATTATGCTATGCCACCTTTAAACTGATTTAAAAACCGGGTGTCATTTTCAAAAAACAATCGCAGATCGTTAATCTGATATTTTAACATGGCGATACGCTCAATGCCCATTCCAAAAGCAAAACCTGTGTATTCGTTGCTGTCTATTTTTGATAATTCAAGCACCTCGGGGTCAACCATACCGCACCCCAGTATCTCAACAAATCCTGTGTGTTTACAAACATTACAGCCCTTACCCATGCAAATACTACAGGAGATATCCATCTCAGCAGAAGGTTCAGTAAAGGGAAAGAATGAGGGGCGAAGCCGTATCTCAGTATTTTCTCCAAACATGGCCCTGGCAAAATACAGTAATGTTTGCTTCAGATCAGCAAATGATACATTTTTATTTATATACAAGCCTTCAACCTGGTGAAAAATGCAATGGGCTCTTGATGAAATAGCTTCGTTACGGAATACCCTGCCGGGAAATATCTTTCTTATCGGGGGTTTTTCGCTTTCCATTACTCTTATCTGAACTGACGATGTATGTGTGCGCAAAAGAATATCAGGATTTACTTCAATAAAAAAAGTATCCTGCATATCCCTGGCAGGATGTTCATCGGGAAAATTCAGGCCTGAAAAGTTATGCCAGTTATCTTCAATCTCCGGGCCCTCAGAGACCAGGAAACCGATTTTGGAAAAGATATCAATTATTTCTTTTCTGATAATTGAGACAGGGTGCCGGGAACCTAAGGGCAAAGGATCGGAAGGAAGTGACAAATCAAGGGATAAGGATTTTTCAATATCACCGGAGACCCGGGTTTTCAGAATGATGAGCTTTTCAGTGGCTATATTTTTCAGCAGATTGATCTTATTTCCGAATACTTTTTTTTGCCCGGCAGGAATATTTTTAAATTCGGAAAAAAGCAGCGATACCACGCCCTTTTTACTTAGAAAATTAATTCTGAATGCCTCTATTTCCGATACATCAGATGAATTAAAAGATTCTGCTTCTGCAATATATTGGTCAATTTTTTTAAGCATTTGGAATATAGAATAATTGAAGAGATTAGTTGATCAACTTAATTTTTATTTTGATATCGTTCAGGGGCCTGTCACGTTTATCAGTTTCTGCGGCAGCTATCTTATCAATTACATCAATGCCCTCAATAACTTCGCCAAATACTGTATACATGTAATCAAGGTGCGGTGTACCGCCTAATGTAGTATATGCATTTCTTTGTTCGTCAGTGAATTTTATATGCACATTCCTCTGTTCCATAAGGTCAAGCTCCTGACCGGTAAATACCCTGCCCTGCACCAGATAAAACTGTGATGCGGATGATTCCCGTTCAGGGTTTACATTGTCAGATTGTCTTGCTGCGGCCAGTGCTCCCTTTTTATGATATAGCTCTTTGTTAAATTCAGCGGGTATAGTATAGCCTAAATCTCCAAAACCCAGGGGCTGGCCAGGAGTTGCATTTTTTGAATCAGGATCTCCGGCCTGTATCATAAAATCTTTGATTATACGATGAAATATCTGGCCGTCAAAGAATCCTTCAGAAACAAGTTTTAAGAAATTTTCCTTATGTAAAGGAGTTTCATCATAAAGTTTAATTTTAATATTACCATATGACGTTTCAAGCTCTACTACAGATTTAGCATTCATTTGTGCTTCAATGTAAAAATTGTTAAATAAAATTAAGTTTATCAGGAAAGAACAAAAAAAAATTGCGGACCTTTTCATAAATATTTTATTTTTATATTAATAATAAAATGTAAAGGTATAAATTGAAAAATAATTAAAAACATTTATTTGTTTATATATTATGAAATAAGGTTTATAAATTACTCTAACCCTTCGATGCCTGCACTAAGATCATTACCGGCGATAATTATATGATTGTATTAATCTTTCAAGATCAGGAATATTTTTATAAGCGGGATTCAGCTTTTTTATATTATTTAATATAGTATGTACTTTTTTGAGCATGCCTTTTTGAACTCCGTTTTATTTGCCTTTTTTATCAATTCACCGATGTTTTTCCTGTATTGATTGTTAAATTGCTAAATTGTTAAATTGTTAAATTGTTAAATTGCTAAATTGCTAAATTGTTAAATTGCTAAATTGTTAAATTGCTAAATTGTTAAATTGCTAAATTGTTAAATTGTTAAATTGTTAAATTGTTAAATTGCTCTATTGTTCTATTGCTTTATTGTTCAACTGCTATTTTTATATTTAAAATAATCAAATATAACAAGCTCCGGGAAAATATAGGTTTAAAAATAAACAAGTCAGGCGTACTGACATATAAATAAATTAGCTGCTTATTACAGGCAGGATATTCATTTTAAACATAATTAAAGGATTGTTTAAAAAAATACATAGCTATAAACAAAGAAATAGTAGAAATTTATCAGCCTTTTCATAAATTTAGTAGTTGAAATGTTTTAGTAATTATGAAGTTGAAAGACGGAAGAATTAAAAAAGGAAATTGACGCAATAAAACCTTACTTAAAAATTGAATCCATACCAAAGGTTTGGCAGGCAGACAGTAATTTACGGACTAGGGTCGATAGTCCCGAGATTATTAAATTATGCCATTCTAACACCATATTATACTTATAAGTTTGAAGTTCAGGAATATGGAATAATCACAGAGCTGTATGCGTATGTTGCTATTTTACTGGTTATTTTAACTTATGGGATGGAGACCGGATACTTTAGGTTTTCAGCTGACAGTAAAAAGGCAAATATCGTTTTTTCCACATCTGCAATATCGTTATTTATAACATCCTCTCTTTTTATATTGGCGGCATACATGTTTACAAATAAAATAAGCAGGGTTTTAGAATATAGTAAAAACCAGGAATATATAAGATGGATGGCAGTAATAATTGCAATGGATGCATTTAGTGCGATTTTCTATGCTAAAATCAGGATGGATGAAAAAGTAGTAAGATTTGCATCATTCAAAATTCTTGGAGTGGTACTGAATGTTTTGCTGATTATCACTTTTCTGGAAATATTCCCTTTATTATCAGGGATATCAGGAAAATCATGGATACAAGGGATATGCAGCAGGGATATAGGTGTCGGCTATGTTCTTATAGCTAATATGATATCAAGTGTAATTATTTGCTTCATATTGATGTTTGAGTTGAGAGAAGTTAAAATAAAATTTGATCCACGGCTTTACGGAAAAATATTGAAATATTCGTATCCTTTGTTGATCGCAGGACTAGCAGGCATATTCAATGAAACAATAGACAGGATATTGCTCAGGCATATATTAAGTGCCGGGTATGATAAATTATATGAGATAGGCATCTACGGAGCAAATTATAAGATAGCCGTATTAATGACAATATTTATTCAAATGTTCAGATTTGCCGCCGACCCTTTCTTTTTTTCAAGCTATAAAAATGAGAGGTCAAATGAAATGTTTGCAAATATTTTAAAATATTTTGTGATATTTTGCCTCGTGATATTTCTGTTTGTTACATTTTATATTGATATTATTAAATATTTTATTAGTCCGAAATTCCATGAGGGCCTGGTTATTGTACCTGTTGTGTTGTTTGCAAATATGATATTAGGAATATTGTTTAATGTCAATTTCTGGTTTAAATTATCGGGTAAAACTGGTTTTGCAATTTTAATAATTGGTACGGGAGCAATATTAACAATAGTTTTAAATATAATATTTATACCATATTTCAGTTATAGGGCTTGTGCGGTAATTCATTTGACAAGTAACATGGTGATGCTGATTTTATCATATATGCTGGGAAGAAAATACTATAAAATAGACTATGATATAAAGAACATAATATTCTACATGCTGACAGGAGGAATACTTTTCCTGGTTAATATTTTATTAAAAACAGACAAGATATTTTTTAATATTATTATAAGCACAATTTTGTTTATTTCATTTGTTTATTTTATTGAAAAAAGGGAAAAACTGATATCAATATTTATAAAAGGCCATGAAAGTAAAGATAGTTAACAAATCAAAACACGAACTTCCGGAATATAGTACCAGAAACAGTGCAGGCCTGGATCTGAAGGCGAATGTAAACAATCCTGTAAAGTTAAAACCACTGGAAAGGCATTTAATCCCAACAGGGTTGTATATTGAATTGCCTTCAGGATATGAAGCACAAATAAGGCCCAGAAGCGGCCTGGCAATTAAGAACGGGATATCAGTGCTGAATACGCCGGGAACAATTGATTCGGATTATCGGGGTGAGATTTGTGTGATATTAATAAATTTGTCAAATGAAACCTTTACGATAAATGACGGTGAAAGAATTTGCCAGATGATTATCAACAGGCATGAACAAATAGAGTGGGAGTTGGTAAATGATTTGAATAAAACCTCCAGGGGAGAGGGAGGTTTCGGACATACAGGGAAATAATAATAAAAATATATATATATGAACATAATAGTGCCAATGGCAGGAATAGGCAAAAGAATGAGGCCGCATACCCTGAATATACCAAAACCCCTGTTAAAAATCGCAGGAAAGACGATTGTTCAGAGACTAATTGAGGAACTTGGTAAATCAATAAATAAAAAGATCGATAATATAGGATTTGTAATTGGAGAATTCGGTAAAGAGGTTGAATTGGAGCTGCTTAATATAGCCGCGAATGTTAATGCACAAGGGCAGATATTTTATCAGGATGAAGCGCTGGGCACAGCTCATGCAGTAAAATGTGCCGGGAAACTTATGAAAGATGAGGTTGTTATTGCCTTTGCAGATACCTTATTTAAGGCGAGTTTTAAAATTAGGGATGATAAGAACGCTATGATATGGATATATGAAGTTGAGGATCCTTCTAATTACGGGGTTGTTAAAACTGACAAAAACGATATAGTAACGGAATTCATTGAGAAACCGGAAGCTAAGATATCAAATAAGGCAATTATTGGAATTTATTATTTCAAAAAGGGAGAACAACTAGATGAAGAGATTGAGAAAATAATTAAGAATAATATACGTGTAGGTGGAGAATATCAGATAACAACGGTTCTTGAAAATATGAAAAACAAAGGAGTAGGTTTTTCTGTTAAAAAGGTAGAGGAATGGCTTGATTGCGGAAACAAGGAAAATTTTTTACTGACAAATTCAAAAATACTGGAGTTTATGAGGCCGGATGAATTGATAACGGGTAAACCGGTAATAGAGAATTCAAAAATTATTCCGCCATGTTATATCGGGACTAATGTGAAAATATCAGGTTCAATTATAGGTCCGTATGTATCAGTTGAGAATAATGTGGTCATTAAAAAATCAATCATAGCGAATTCAATAATATATGATAATACAGGGATTGAAGGTATGATAGCATCAAATTCAATAATTGGTAGTTATGTAGAATACAGAAGAAAGGACGATGAATTGAATTTAGGCAGTTATACCGGTTTTGGAGCTAATATTTAAATAAATGAAAGCAGGGAAAAAGAATATAAATATATGGATTGTAATAGTAATTATAAGTATCAGTTCATCATGTAATTATGGGGTATATAAAAATAGAAATGCTGTAACAGAAAAAAAAATCACAAAGGAGAATAACGATGATGAATTCTATTATGCATTTACGAGCGCCACAAAAAACGCGATATTCATGAATTACAGGCAGGCAATAAGGGATTTTAATGAATGCCTTCAGTATAAAAGAAACAGCGCTGCAACTCATTTTCAGTTATCAAATATTTATTTAAGGACAGGGAATACAGGCCTGGCAAAAATTTATGCGGATAGTGCAGTAATTTATGATGATACAGGTAACAAGTGGTATCTTATGCATCTGGCGAATATATGCACTATAAGGAATAATATTGACAGCACAATATTTCTTTATGAAAAAATGCTTATTGGAGAACCCGGAAATATAGAAATAAAATATAAGCTTGCTTTATTATATGAGGAGCAAAAGGAATATGATAAGGCATTGGTTCTGTTAAAGGAATGCAGTAATATTATTGGAAATAATGACAGGTTACTTGTAACAAAGCATCAGATATATAGTGAATTAGGCATGGAAAAGGAAGCTGTAGAAGAACTAAAACTGGCAATTGAACTGTATCCTGAAAATTTTGATTTGTTAGGCTTAATGGCTGAATATTATGCTGAAATTGGGAAAGATGAAATGGCTGAGGAATATTATAAACTGCTGAATCAAATAGATCCGGGAAATGTAAAAGCCATGTTTTCATATACGGAATATCTGATGGATAAGGGGCAGCAGGAAAAGGCGTTCGGATATTACAGGAATATGTTTAACAGTGATGATATTGATATTGATATGAAAATAGGCATGGTTGTAAAATTTTTACGGGATGATGATTTATATAGTACTTATGTTAGGGACATAGGGCTGGTAATTAATGATTTAAGAGATAAATACAGGGATAATGCAAAGGTGAGAACACTAAGTGCCGATTATTATATCAGGAATAACGAAACGGAGAAGGCAGGAGAAGAATTAAAATTTGTTTTAAAAACGGAAAGTGATAATTATGTGATATGGGAGCAATTATTATATATAGAAAATTCGCTGGAGAATTATGATAGTGTGGTAAGCATAAGCAACAAAGCAATAGAGATATTTAAGGAGGAACCGGTGTTATATATATTTAACGGAATAGCGTTAATGCAACTGGGAGAAAATACAGAAGCTGTTAAAATTCTTGAGCAGGGAATAAAATATGCTGGTAATAACGATCAGAAAATTCAATTTTACAATTTTCTGGCTGAAGCTTATAAAAATCTGAAAGACTACAAAAAGTCGGACAGTGCTTTTGAAAAGATACTGGAAATGGACCCTGGGAATTTACTTGTGAGAAACAATTATAGTTATTACCTGGCTTTGCGTGAAGAGAAATTAGAAAAGGCGGAAAAACTCAGTAAACTGACAATAGAAACCGAGCCAAAGAATTCAACATACCTGGATACTTATGGATGGATATTATATAAAAAAGGGGAAAAGGTCAGGGCAAAGAAATATATTGAAAAAGCAATAAAGAACGGAGGAATTGATAACAGT
>CAZBUF010000378.1:0-2747 GCA_964495025.1 uncultured Bacteroidales bacterium
ACATGGCGGGTGTTTTATAATGTATTTCTTGAGCAGAATGATTTTTCAGGTGCTGAGATCGGTCTGATAAATGCCATTTTTCAGTCAAGTATATTTCTCATCGCCCCTTTGTGGGGATTTATTGCCGACAGGAAGGGCATAAGACCCACGTTAAGATTGCTCTGCATAGCAACTGCCGTATTTATTCTTTTTCTCGGTAAGATCCATATATTCTGGATCATTATAATTTATATACTCCTGCTGAGTATATTCCATCATCCGCTGGGCCCCCTTAATGATGCCCTTGCTGTTGAGTTCACAAAAACAAACCACAAATACAACTACGGCAAGCTGAGGTTCTGGGGTTCGCTGGGATGGGCTATAGCCTCAATTCTCGGGGGATACCTGTTTTTATACATATCCGTGGATTATATCTTCCCTGTAGCAGCGGTTCTTTTTATCTCAGCAATTTTCTTCCTGAGAACACCGGCTAAAAGAAAAGTAATTTATAAACCTGACTTCAAGCCTGTTAATCTCGTGTATCTTTACAGGAACAGGCAATTGTTCATTTTTATCCTTATTCTATTGCTATACGGCATAGCATGTGCCCCAATATACACATTTATAAATCTTTATTTCACAGAGCTAAACGCCAATAACAAGATCATAGGTTTTGCTTATGCTATACAGGCAACCAGTGAATTGCCATTTTTTATTATCGGCGAGAGGCTGATGCGCCGGCTTGGATCAAAGAAGATTATCATTATCTCAATTGCAGTGATGGTAATAAGGATGTTACTTTACGGTTTCATCCCTTCAGTGCCGATGGGATTAGCACTGGGGGTTCTCCAGGGTATCACTCTTTCATTCTTCCTTGTTGGTGTTGTCGACTATCTTCACCGGTTGTTGCCTCAGGGAAAATTTGCCCTGGCCCAGTCCATAATCTGGGGAGTCTATTTTGGCTTTGGCCAGACTGCGGGAAATATTGCTATTGGATTTATGAAAGATATAGCGGGAATGGTAACTGTAATGTGGGTTTTCGGCCTGCTGGCATTCGTTACCCTTATTGTACTGGGGATATATTTTAAAAAGAGAAACTCACTGGCAACCGGAACCATTCGCTAATCCGCTTTAATGCAAAAGAATACAAGCTGGCCTGCGCCTATGCAGTATTATTCACAAAATCAATGTTATAAAAGACAAAACATGTTTTACAACATAAAAATAAAATCGGATAGTGCCTATATTACTCGATTACTAATAATAATCTAAATTAAAACTCCTGCTAACATGAAAAAAATTACTCTTCCATTTCTCCTTGTATTTTCTGTATTTTCTCTGGCAAAAGCACAGGTTCCCGAGAGTGATTCACTGGCTCTTGTGGCTTTATATGACAGCACCAATGGTGCCGGCTGGACAGTTAATACAAACTGGCTGCAACCCGGCCAGCCTGTTTCAACATGGTACGGCATTACAGTTATTAATGATAGTGTTTTTGCGATAAATCTTATAAACAATAATCTTTCAGGTGTCATCCCTCCGCAGTTAGGTAACATAAGTAATTTACAGTATTTAAATATGAGTAATAACCAGCTTACGGATTCCATACCTGCGGAAATTTGTAATTTAAATATATTATGGACTCTCTCTTTGAGCTATAACCAGCTGAGTGGCCCTATTCCTGCTGATATTGGCAACTTAAGTAACCTGGCTTTTCTGTATTTATATCAAAACCAGCTCACAGATTCCATCCCGGCGGATATTTGTAACTTAACTAATTTTCAATCAATAAGATTAAATGACAATCAGCTCAGTGGCCCTATTCCGGCCGATATTGATAATCTGATAAATCTTACGGACATTCAACTTCAGAAGAATCAGCTTACAGGTTCCATTCCTCCGGGGATCGTCAACTTAATCGATTTAGATTATTTAGACCTGAACCATAACCAGCTTACCGGCCCCATTCCGGCTGAGATTGATAAATTAAGTAATTTGCGGTATCTCTATTTGAACAATAACCAGCTTACGGATACAATACCTCCGGGGATCGGTAACCTGAGCAATTTATTATCACTTGAATTATACAATAACCAGCTCACAGGGCCTATTCCGGCTGAGATTTGCAACCTGGTTAATTTACCTTATTTAAGGCTGTTTAACAATCAGCTTACGGATTCCATTCCTCCGCAGATCAGTAACCTGATCAATATTCAAAACCTGCAATTATACAGTAACCAGCTTACAGGTCCTATTCCGCCTGAGATTGGCACTATGAGCAATTTGCAGACAATTGAATTATACGATAACCAGCTTACCGGTTCCATACCTGCTGATATTGGCAACCTAAGTAATCTTACAAATCTTTTCCTTAGTAATAATCAACTTAGTGGCCCCATCCCTGCTGAGATTGGCGACTTAGGCAATTTGCAGATTTTAATGCTGCAGAATAACCAGCTCACCGATTCCATACCTGCTGAGATTTGCAAGCTAAGTAATCTGACAAATCTTTACCTTAATGACAATCAGCTTAGTGGCCCCATCCCTGCTGAGATTGACAGCTTAAGCAATCTGGGAAGGCTCTTACTGTACAATAATAAACTCACAGGCCCTATCCCTTCCGGGATAGGCAATTTAAGTAATCTGACTAATCTCCATCTTTATAACAATCAGCTAACAGGTACCATCCCTGTTGAGTTCAGCAACTTATCCAACCTGTTAACCATGATGTTATATAATAACCAACTCTCGGGCCCTATCCCTGCTGA
>CAZBUF010000379.1:0-7630 GCA_964495025.1 uncultured Bacteroidales bacterium
GCTCATTTTTCAGATCGACTATCGTTCCCAGGAACTGGACAGGCACAATGATGACCTTGTCAAGGCTTCCCCCTCCCAGCATCGATTTACCTTCCCTTGTAAGTGTTCCGATAACACCGGCCTTGCTTCTCTGAATCCTGATATTTTTCGCCAGGGGGTCTTCATTTTCAAATAATTTGGACGCCACCTCGCTGCCAATTATCGCACAGTTTTTACCGGCGTTTATTTCAAAAGGAGTAAAATACCTGCCTTTATCAAGGTCAACACTTCTGTTGATATCAAAATCTTCAGATACCCCCCAAATCTCAATATTATCAGCCGAGTTGTTATTGAATTTTATGGTTTTTACAGCAGCAGCAAAAAAAGTAACAGCCTTTGCTTTTCTTACTCTTCGCTTAACTTCAATATGCTCCTTAACTGTAGGTACCGGACGGTTTAAATATTTCCACCATGCGTATTCTTCCCCTTCTTCAGGTGCCCATGGCCATTTTTGAATATAAATGACATCATCACCCAGAGAGTCCAGGCTCTTTTTTACTTCGGATTCCATGGAATCAAGTACCGTAAATACGGAAATAATGGCAAATATACCTATAGTAACACCAAGAAGGGACAGAATAGTCCTGAGCTTATTTACAGTAATGGTCTTAATGGCAGACTGAAAACTCTCATTTAATATATTTAAATGGCGCATATATGTGAACTATAAAAAAGTTGTCTGATTATCAAAGTTATTTGAAAATTATTAATACTTATTTTGTTCCCGTTATTGTTGATGCACGATTAACAGATTTGTTCATTTTTAGTTTAAACAAATATATTAAAAGACTAAATGATATTATGAAAAAATTAATATATTGCTGCACAACTAATGTCGAAAATTATTAATTGTGAATTAAAAAACCAACTTAATGAACGAGAAAAAAATTAAAACTGCTTTGATTTCAGTTTATCATAAAGTGAATCTGGATGAAATCGTAAAAAAACTGAACGGTCTCGGGGTAAAAATTATATCCACGGGAGGGACAAAGGATTTTATTAAGAATTTAGGGGTCGATGTTACTGCCGTGGAAGAGCTGACATCATATCCTTCAATACTTGGCGGAAGGGTTAAAACTTTGCATCCTAAAATTTTCGGAGGCATTTTGGCCAGAATGAATAATAATGACGACATATCCCACCTTAATGAGTACGAGATACCTTCAATTGATCTGGTTATCGTCGATCTCTATCCGTTTGAAGAAACTGTGGCATCAGGAGCTGCTGATCAGGAAATAATAGAAAAGATTGATATCGGAGGAATATCATTAATAAGAGCTGCAGCAAAAAATTTTAAGGATGTGGCAATAATATCCTCTCAGATACAATATAACCTGCTGCTTGATATCCTTAATAACAAACAGGGGGTTACAACACAGGAAGAAAGGGAGAAACTTGCCCTGGAAGCATTTAATATATCATCTCATTATGATACTGCAATATTTAATTATTTTAACAGGAACGGGGATAAGAAGATATTTAAGCAAAGTATAGCTGTTTCACAGGAACTGAGGTATGGGGAAAATCCGCATCAAAAGGGGACTTTTTATGGAGATTTCAGCAAAATATTTGATAAGCTTCATGGAAAGGAGATATCATATAATAACTTATTGGATATTGAGGCTGCGGTAAATTTAATTGATGAGTTTAATGAAAAAACCTTTGCGGTATTAAAACATAATAATGCCTGTGGCATTGCATCAAGAAACGTATTGCTGGATGCCTGGAAGGATGCACTTGCAGGTGATCCGGTATCAGCCTTTGGCGGGATATTAATTACAAATGCCGGGCTCGACAAAGCCACAGCTGAAGAAATTGATAAATTATTTTTTGAGGTGATAATTGCTCCTTCATATGCAGATGATGCCCTGGAGGTAATGAAGAGGAAAAAGAACAGGATAATTCTTGTCAGGAAAGAATGCAAGCTCCCCGGGATACAATTCAGAACATTGCTAAACGGTGTTATTGAGCAGGACAGGGATCTGAAAGTTGAAACATCAGCGGACATGAAACCCGTAACAAAACGTGTTCCTGATAATAAGGAATATACTGATCTTGAATTTGCAAATAAAATAGTAAAAAACTCCAAATCAAATACAATAGTCCTTGCCAGGAATAAACAGCTTATGGCAAGTGGTGTTGGCCAGACTTCAAGAGTGGATGCGCTGAGGCAGGCGATAACAAAGGCCGGGAATTTCGGATTTAAACTTGAGGGAGGAGTCATGGCTTCTGACGCTTTTTTCCCGTTTCCCGACTGTGTTGAAATTGCAGACAAAGCGGGCATAAAGCTGGTTATTCAGCCGGGAGGATCAATAAAAGACCAGGACTCAATCGATTATTGCAATGAACATAATATGGCAATGGTCGTTACCGGCATAAGGCACTTCAAGCACTAATATGAAATACTGAGATTAAAAGTCTGCTTAAAAAAATTAAAGTACATTTCTTTTGATTATTTTCGGCATTTTAATATATAATGGGAGTTATTATATATTACATAATAAAAATAAATTAACTTTAAGCAGGAATTTAATAATAGCGTAGTTATATGGGTCTTTTTTCATTTTTAACACAGGAACTGGCGATTGATTTAGGGACAGCCAATACAATAATAATCCATAATGATAAGGTTGTTGTTGACGAACCGTCAATAGTTGCCATTGATAACACTACGGGGAAACTTATTGCCATTGGAGAAAAGGCAAGGCAGATGCATGGCAAGACCCATGAGAATATCAAGACTATCCGTCCTTTACGTGATGGAGTGATCGCGGATTTTAATGCTGCTGAACTGATGATCCGGGGGATGATAAAAATGATGAATACCAAGTCGAGGTTTATTACACCATCACTTAAAATGGTTGTCTGTATTCCTTCAGGGAGCACGGAAGTTGAGATACGTGCTGTTCGTGACTCATCGGAGCATGCAGGAGGAAGGGATGTCTATATGATCTATGAACCCATGGCTGCAGCTATAGGTATTGGACTGGATGTTACGGCTCCTGAAGGGAATATGGTGGTTGATATCGGAGGAGGAACAACGGAAATAGCAGTAATAGCTCTTGGAGGAATAGTATGTAATCAGTCGATAAGGATTGCAGGTGATGGCTTTACCGCTGATATTCAGGCATACATGCGTCACCAGCATAATATAAAAATCGGCGAACGGACAGCTGAAGATATTAAAATAAATGTTGGCTCTGCTTTGCCTGACATAGATAATCCACCCCCTGACTATAATGTAAGGGGCCCAAATCTCATGACTGCAATGCCCATTGAGATCCCTATATCATTCCAGGAAATATCGCATTGCCTGGATAAATCGTTATCAAAAGTAGAGTCAGCCATTCTTTCTGTTCTTGAACAGACACCTCCTGAACTCTATGCTGATATTGTCGGCAAAGGTATTTACCTTGCCGGAGGAGGAGCCTTGCTTCGGGGAATACAAAAAAGACTGACTGATAAAATAAATATCCCTTTTCACCTGGCAGAGGATACCTTGCATGCTGTTGCACGGGGTACAGGTATTGCTCTTAAAAACGTGGATAAGTTTTCATTTCTCATGAGATAATATGAATTTATGAGCTTCCGTAATGAGGAATCTGCTAAGATTTATAGTAAGGCACAATTTTATCATTATTTTTATCCTTTTAGAAATACTTGCCTTTATATTATTGGTGCGGACGAATAAGTATCACAGGGCAAAATATGTAAATTTCACCTACTCTGTTGTCGGGGGATTTTCAAAAACATTTGTGAATATTAAGGACTATCTTTCTCTAAGGGAAGAAAACAGGAAGCTTATAGAGGAGAACAATAAGCTCTATAACCTGCTGAAAAGTTCGTACCGCACAACCACATTTGATACTGACCATTTAATCGATTCTGCATATGTACGTAAATATCTGTATATCGATGCTAAGGTGATCAACAATTCCACTAATAAGCAATATAACTATATAACTCTTAACAAGGGAAGGGATCATG
This sequence comes from uncultured Bacteroidales bacterium, assembly GCA_964495025.1. GTDB lineage: Bacteria > Bacteroidota > Bacteroidia > Bacteroidales > UBA10428. Next base: position 4,027 of record CAZBUF010000379.1, read on the forward strand.
GCATTGAACCCGATATGGCCGTTGTTTCGGATGAAGGAATAGTAGGCATTATTAAAGATGTGACTAATAATTATTCTTCAGTATTGTCTTTATTAAACCGCAAGTTCAAGGTAAATGCCAAAATAGAGAGAAATGATTATTTCGGCCCTTTATCATGGACCGGCAAGGGACACACAAAAGCTATACTTGTTGACATTCCTCATCATGTTAAAATTTTGATCGGCGACACAATAGTAACAAGTGGCTATTCGGCAATATTTCCCGAAGGCTATATGATAGGAATAGTTTCGGCGTTTAAGCTTAAAGGGGGCAACTACTATGAGATTAAGGTTGACCTGGCTACTGACTTTAAAAGGCTGTCAAATGTTCAGATAGTGAAAAATATGTTCAGGGAGGAGCAAGTTGAATTGGAAAAATCTGCTGAAAATGATTAAAGTACTACCCAGAAATATTGCACGCTTCATAATATTAATTACCGCACAGATAATAATTTTTGATAATATTCAGTTCTCCGGCTTTATAAATCCTTATATATATGTATTATTCATACTTTTACTTCCTTTTGAAACTCCGAAATGGGCACTTCTTTTTTCGGCTTTCCTTCTGGGACTGACAGTGGACTTGTTTTCTGAGACATTGGGGATGCACACTGCAGCATGCGTCTTTATGGCATTCCTCAGACCTTATGTGCTGAATATTATCTCCCCTCGCGAAGGTTACGAATCAGGGACCTTCCCCAGGGTTGCTTACTATGGGATAACCTGGTTTGCAAAGTATGCATTCATCCTGATCCTGGCACATCATCTGTTACTCTTTTATATTGAGATTTTCAGGTTTGGAGCGTTCTTCATTACTTTTCTGAGGGTACTGCTAAGTGTGATATTTACACTTGGCTTTGTTGTGATCAGCCAGTTTTTCATTTATCGTCGCTAAAATATGGATCAATATACGGTAAGAAGATATATAATAAGCGCAATATTCATTATTACTGCTTCTATTTTTATAATTAAGCTTTTTTTTCTTCAGGTTATAAATACTTCATATAAGCTTTCTGCCGAAAATAATTCAAAACGTATTGAGATATATTACCCTGCCAGGGGATTGCTGTTTGACAGGACAGGGGAACTGATGGTTTATAATCAGCCGGCATATGATCTTATGATAGCGCCTTATGAGATGAAAGAGTTTGACAGCCTTGAATTATGCAGTATTTTGAATATTGATATTGAAAGACTGAGGAAAGGCATAGAAAGATCGTACAAACACAGAAGAGACCCGTTCATAAAACAGATATCGCCTGAGACCTATGCTGTGTTCCAGGAAAAGCTGTATAAATTTCCCGGGTTTTATGTAAGATCCAGGACATTAAGAAAATATAATAAGGAGATTGCAGCCCATGTTCTGGGCTACGTGGGAGAGGTGGATGAGAAATTCATTGAGGAAAATGAGGATTATGCCCTGGGTGATTATATCGGGATAAGCGGAATAGAAAATTCATATGAGCAATTTCTCCGCGGTAAAAAAGGACAGAAAGTGTTCCTTGTGGATGTTCACAGCAAAATCATGGGTCCTTACCAGAACGGTCGGTTTGACAGGGATGCGGAAGTAGGAAAGAACATAACATGTACCATTAACAGCAAATTACAGGCATATGGGGAGAAGTTGATGAAAAACTATAAAGGCAGCATTGTGGCTATTGAACCCTCAACAGGCGAGGTGCTCGTATTAATTTCATCACCTGCATATAATCCTTCATTGTTGATCGGGCGACAACGTTCAGCCAATTATGTCAAACTTGAAAATGACACTCTTGAACCCTTATTTAACAGGGCACTGATGGCAAATTACCCCCCCGGTTCAACATTTAAACCATTAAATGCCATGATTGCCCTGCAGGAAGGGGTTGTTACATACAATACAAAATATTACTGTGATCTCGGTTATTATGCCAGAAATATCCATATCGGCTGCCATATGCATCCCTCGCCACTCAACCTGCCGCAGGCGATACAACACTCATGCAATGGATACATGTGTAATTTGTTCAGAAGAATACTTGAGGATGAGAAATTCGAAAGTGTCAGCCTTGCATTCGATAACTGGCGTACCCATGTTGTATCATTTGGGTTCGGAAACAAACTTAACTCTGACTTTACAAATGAACTAAGGGGATTTATACCGGCGGCATCCTATTATGATAAATATTACGGGGAAAACGGATGGAAAGCATTAACAGTTATTTCACTGGCAATAGGACAGGGCGAGCTGCTTATTACACCCTTACAACTGGCGAACATGTCTGCAGCAATAGCAAACAGAGGATATTATTATATACCTCATATAATAAAAACAATAGAAGGGATTGACACCATAAACCATCGCTTTACCCAAAAGCTTTATACCAGCATCGACTCCGCCAATGTTGAAATAATAGTTGAAGGAATGGAGATGGCAGTTAATGGAGAAGCAGGAAGCACTGCGAGAATAGCAAAGCTAAAGGATATTATTGTCTGCGGTAAAACAGGGACAGCTGAGAACCCGCACGGGAAAGAACATTCTGTATTTACTGCATTCGCTCCCAGGGATGATCCGAAAATTGCCATTGCTGTTTTCGTTGAACATGGTGAATGGGGATCGCTTTATGCTGCCCCGATTGCCAGCCTGATGATTGAAAAATACCTTACAGATACCATATCTGTTTATAGAAAATGGCTGGAGAACAGGATGCTGACTCAAAATTTATTATACGGTAATTGATACGTAGAATTAACATACTGGCAAATATTGACTGGATAACCATAATCCTGTACGTAATACTGATTGTCTTTGGATGGATGAATATTTTTGCGGTAAATTATAATGAGCAGTACAAATCAATATTTGATACAAATGAAAAATACGGAGATCAGCTTATCTGGATAGCAATATCAATAATGGCAATATTTGTGGTTTTTATTATTGATTATAAGTTTTATCCTTTTTTTGCTTATGTTATCTACGGAATTACTATAGTATTGCTGATATCAGTATTATTCTTCGGAAAAGTAATACATGGCTCCAGATCATGGGTCACTTTATTCGGGATCAATATTCAGCCGTCCGAGTTTGTTAAAATTGCTACCTCGCTGGCTATTGCAAAATATTTAAGCAGTTATAACGTGACTATCAGAAGTTTCAAATCGATATTAATTCTGTTCACCTTTGTTGCTGTTCCTGCATTCCTCGTTTTTTTACAGCCTGACTGGGGCACTACAATTGTATTCTGCTGTTTCTTCCTTGTTATGTTCCGCGAAGGATTACCCGGATGGGTTCTGGTTCTTGGTGTTATAATCATTGGATTGTTTATAGGATCATTAATATTCTCAAAACTTGTTACGGTTATAAGCCTGATAATCCTTGCATTGATAACGTATTATGCAATAAATAAAAGAATAAAACATGTAGCTTTTACTGTATTGATATTTATATCTGTATACCTGATAATTAAATCATTAAGAAATTATGTAAAATATGATTTTAGTGAGTATGCGATATTGCTTATGACTTTAGGATTAACGTCGCTCATAAGCCTGATATTTGCACTTAGATATAAAATTCATAATGT
>CAZBUF010000380.1:0-9498 GCA_964495025.1 uncultured Bacteroidales bacterium
ATACCCGGTATTAATCTTAAACATAAGCCAGACGCACATAATAAAACCTATAAATGAAATAAACCATCGTGACTTAAAAACAGGCCTGTATGAGGGATCACCGCCAAAATGATACAGGAATGATATCAGGCAAATAGAGCCATAGGTAACCATAAAAAACATCGATATAATCTTTGCCACGGCATTTACATCACCAAGAGCAACGAAAATTATAGCAATCAGGCAGGTAATAAAAGTAGCATTAAAAGGCTCTTTCGTTTCCCCTTTCCCCTTTGACATCAGCAGATTTACCCTCCTGAACGGTAATGACCCGTCTGCCCCAAGGGCCTGTAAAGTCCGTGGTGCTACCATCACTGAACCAATAGCCGATGATATTGTAGAGGCAGCCAGACCCAGGGGTATAATTATTGGGCCAAATAATGCTATCCTTGACATTATAAGCTGATTGTTGACAAGATCTTCAGGGCTTGCGGAAGTAGCAAGCTTCCAGGAAACAAAGACATAAACAATCATTCCCGTTACCGTAGCAAAAATAGTTCCCAGGGGTATGGACCTTCCGGGATTCTTAAGATCCCCGGATAACCCCACCCCGGCTGTCATTCCTGTAAAAGCCGGAAAACATATTGCAAAGACGATGAAAAAGGAACTTCTCATATTATCGCCGTTTAATGCATAGAGACTCACGTCATTTGTTTCGGAATAGCCGGTCTTGCCCATAAAAAACATGACCAGTGATATCAAAAGAATGGCCACAACAAAATATAAAGCTTTAACGCCGAGATTTGCCCCCTTCCTTAAAATTAAAACCGAAAGGAAAAGCATTGACGGAATACTTATTACCTGGCGTGGTAACTCAAATCCAAAGTTTGATTTTACCAGGTTAAACAGAGGTTCAAATGCTTCGGTAAAAGCTATAACATAAAAAGCTACGCTGATAGCCTGTGAGAAATACAATGATATGCCAATAGTGGCTCCTATATTTAAACCAAATGAACGTGAAATAATAAAATACTCACCACCGCCTTCAACTCTCTGGTTTGTAGCTATTTCCGATATTGCAAGGGCAGTAGGTATTGCCACAAGATGGCCTATAATAATAATGCCCATCGCTCCTGCAAAACCTAATGTGCCAACAGCAAATCCGAACCTTAGAAAAAGTATGGCGCCCAGGATGGTGGATATTGCAGTTAAAAATACAGGGGCCGTACCAAAACTTTTTTTCCTGCTTTGTGTATTTTCCATTTATGTATCGAATTATATTATTAAAAAATAACCGGAAAATTAATTAACACAGAAAACAATATTGTACTTTTTCAGTACAATTTACATAAAAAACAGAACAGATAAATAACAAATTTAAGGAATAAAAATAAACATAATTTTATCAGTATTTTTAAGTATCCCCTGTATTATTTGAAAAAATATTATTATGAAACAAACATGAATTTCTATAATCATAAATATATAAGCAGGCCCAATAAAAATAAAAATCCCTTTTATTTGCAAAAAAAATACGATTTTCAGATAATTGCTTTATTATTGCAGTCAATATTTTTTATCGCATATTTTTAATACTACTAACTTTTAAAAATGGTTATTGCCGTTAATACAAGATTGCTTATCAGGGACCGGCTTGAAGGGATCGGATGGTTTACTTATGAGACTCTTAAAAGGATAACAAGGAATCATCCTGAACATAAATTCATATTCATTTTTGACAGAAAATATCAGGAAGAGTTTATTTTCTCAGATAATATTAAACCCGTCATTGCTTATCCCCAGGCACGGCATCCGGTTTTATGGTATCTTTTTTTCGACTGGGGCATCCCTCATATACTTAAGAAATACAAGCCTGATCTGTTCCTTTCACCTGACGGCTGGCTATCGTTGCGGACTAACATCAGTTCTTTACCTGTTATTCATGATTTGAATTTTTTTCATTATCCTGAATTTATCCCATGGCATATACGAAAATACTATGACTATTTCTTCCCGCGATTCATAAAAAAAGCTGATCGCATAGCAACAGTGTCAGAATTCACACGTCAGGATATCGTTTCAAGATTTGATATTAATGAAGATAAAATTGACATAGTATACAATGGGGCAAGCGACGAACTGAAGCCCTTAAATAAAGAAGAACAGGATAAGGTGAGGCTGAAGTTCTCCAGCGGATGCCCTTATTTCCTTTTTATCGGGCTTATACATCCGCGTAAAAATCTGGCAAACCTGATAAGAGCATTTGATAATTTTAAAGACTCCGTTTACTGTAATGTTAAATTATTAATTGTAGGCTCCAGCAAATGGTGGACTCCCGATATACAGTCAGCCTATGATAATTCAAAATTTAAGAATGATATATGCTTTACCGGCAGGGTTAGTTCTGAAGATCTGAGAATCATTACAGCCTCAGCGATTTCATTAGTTTATGCCTCATATTTCGAAGGCTTTGGAATACCGTTGCTGGAAGCAATGTATTGTGATATACCGATAATAACTTCCAAAGTTTCTTCAATGCCCGAAGTTGGAGGAGATGCAGCCTTATATGTTGAACCCACTTCAGTTGATTCCATTAAAGATGCTATGTTGAAGATATTTTGCGATACTAATATTCGCGAGACGTTAATAAGCAGAGCAAGAAAACAAAGAAATAAATTTACCTGGGATAAAACTGCCGATAAGCTATGGGAGAGTATTTTAAAGTGCGTTAAGTAACGAGGCGGAGTTCAACAGTTAAATATCATATGCATACCCAATGCCTAATATATATATGAGAGCAGGATCTCTGACAAAATATTCTTTCTCGATCATATAAAACATCTTCAGCTCATTAAACCTGTTTATTTTATATCTCAGTTCAGGGGCAAATCTGATCTTATCAACACTGTTACCTGCGGGATTATTAAGCTGGTAATAAAATTCGAACCATAATCTTACCTTCAGGGGAGTACGGTAAATATCATAATCCAGTCCTATTTTATTCCTGCTGTAGTTTTCCGGGATATGGCCAGGCTCGCTGTTATTTATATCCTTATATCTTGTCTGATACCTGGTTCTTGCAAAAAGCTCAAATCTGTCCAGTTTTTTGCTGTAGCTCAGGTCAAAATAATACCTGTGGGTTTTGCTATATCTTTCATCCTCCTCATTTCCCATTATAAATCTATAATGACCTGCTACTGTAAATCCCTTCCACAGCTCAAATGAAATGCCTGCGTCAGTATGATAGCTATCCGTTTCACCTGCATTATTCCTGAATCTTATCTCTTCCTCAAGATCAAATGATATATTCTTAAACGGCTTTGCTGCCAGTGAAATGCCTGTCCATAGTTCGAAATCCTCATTCTGTGAATATAAGGAACCGTTACAGGAAATTATAACCAGTATTAAAGAAATGAGTTTTAATATGTATGATCCCGACGGTATGATATTATTCCCCGTCATCATCATTACCCAGGTACATATCGTCTTCATCAGAGAGGTTTACCAGGTTGCTGGATGCGAAGTAATAGATCCTGATCCTCGCAGAATCACGAAGAAAGTCGATCCTTCCTACTTCTATCCTGTTTATTTTTAAGCCTGTTCTTTCTTCCACATCCTTAAGCAAAAGCTGATAGTTTTCCGGCTTTATGAGATCGATATTCTCATATATTATTGTTTTCCTCGATTCATGTTTTAGCAGCCATACTTTTTCAAGGCCATACACAACTGCAAGAATTGCCAGATTTGTAAATACCAATTCAGAATAACTGACCTTTTTATTTGCCAGTGCATTTGTCACCGAAATACCTATAACAATAAAAAGATAAGTCATTTCTTTTATTGCCATCGGATTGGTACGATACCTTATTATCCCGAATACTGCAAAAAGTCCCAGTGCCATACCCATCTGCAGCTTTACATTTTCAAGAAGATAACATAAGAGAAACACAACTGTCCCTATCAAAATAAATGTAAACAGGTAATCTTTTCTTTTCGCTATAGGATAATACAAAATCCTTATAAGAATGATTACTACTAACAGGTTAAATGAAAACCGAAGTGCTAATTCCGTAAAATCAGGTATGTCAATAACTTTTATGCCATATAGTTCCATATTTATAAATTTTTTATTTGTTATGTGAATTATGAATATTATCAATAAGTGTCAGTTTAGGTTTAAACCTGTTTTGCTTTAAGTCGTTATTTAAAAGCGCTGCACCAATACAATATTTGCTCATGCTTGATTGCCGTATGCCTGCTGACCTAAGTATGGTAATAAAGTCAGAACTATTGGAATATCCTTTACGTTTGACTTCAGCTATTGCCAGCCTGGGTAATGCATGTGTCTTTTTTGTTCCTGCGGTGTTACATGTATATGACATATGAAAATCAAGCGTAACCCTTTCTTTTTCAGTCTTGTGTACCAATGTTATCCTTTGAAAATCATTGGTCAGCACCGGTGTAAGATCATTAATCTTATATGGGGAATTTCTTTCGATGAAACTCGTGGATTCTTCGTTTATATTAGTGCTGAATGTGTTTCTTATCCTTTTCTTTATCGTCCTTCTTTTGTTGGTTTTGAATTTTATCTCCAGAAAAGCGATATTCGAAACCTTATAATTTCTATATCTTATTTTATATCTGTTAAGCTGTCCTCTATGATGGCTGGAATACATCTGGTAGTCGTCGGTATCAAAATACTGGTTGTTATATACATGCACCCGCTGGTTTTTCACAACAAGTATATTATAATTCTTAATGGCCCTGCCAAGAACATAGGATAACTTATCAATACTGAACACATATTTTATATCAGTCCTGTCCATAAGCTCAACGCCATTCATCTGGTTTAGAGAAATAGGATCAAACTTGCCAATAATAGTCATTATTTTATCAGACAATTCCATCTTCTAAATTGCAAAATATGTATTTAATGATGTCTTCTTTTTGAAGCTGCAAATATATCTTATTTTTATTAAAGGTTTATTATTGCTTATAAATATTTTGGTCCAAAGCTTTACTTCAAAAATAAAACAGATATAATTCATTCCCTCTATATTACTTCTAATATTTTATTTTGTTACGTTTATATTACTACTTTTTTATCATTGTTTCATTTTTTATGCTCAATTTTATTTTACTACCTGAGGTAAAATTAAAGCAAAGGACGATTTATCCTGTAAATAATAACGGATATAGCTGATTTTATACTCATTTTGCTTATTTTGCAGAACAGTATTATTTTTGAATAGTATGAATAGTGTTCAGCCGGATATTGACTTTATACAGCAGACAAAGAAGATCAGTGGTTCATCACTGAAAGAGTGTATGCAATGCGGAGAATGTACCGTGGTCTGTACAATCTCTCCGGAAGATATGCCCTTTCCCAGGAAAGAGATCATCTGGGCGGGATGGGGGCTTAAAGACAAACTTATCGGCAATCCTGATATCTGGCTGTGTCATCAATGCGGTGATTGCTCGACACATTGCCCCCGTGGTATTAACCCTGCCGATATTCTTTCAGCATTAAGGCAAATAAATTATCTGCATTATGCAAGGCCCGGATTTCTTGCAAGGATATTAAGCAAGCCTGCATACTTTCCGGTGGCCCTTGCCATCCCTGTTGTCATTATACTTTCTATAATATATGCTGCCGGAACATTAAAAATCCCATCAGGACCGGTGAACTTCTCAAAGTTCTTTCCGCATGCGTGGTTAAACGCCTCATTTATGTCACTTACATTTCTCGTTATTGGTGTCAGTTTAAGCGGACTGAGAAAATTCTGGTCCGATTTAAAGAGAAATTTTCCCGGTACCAAACAGTCGGGTTTATTTAAAAGCATAAAAGCCGTTTTCATAAAGACGGCAACTCACAAAGATTTTAGCAGTTGCAGTACTCAGAAGCACAGGAGACTATCTCATATGATGGTATTTTACGGATTTATATTACTGCTGGCAGTAACAGCTTTTGCAATTGTGGCTGTAATAATTAACAAATACCCTCTCCCCTTCCTGAGCCCTGTAAAAATAACAGGTAACTTTGCAGCTTTATTGTTACTTGCGGGCCTGAGTATAATGATATACCAGAGACTTTTCAATAAGAAAAAAACAGGCAACAGCAATTATTCTGACTGGCTGTTACTAATTACGTTCTACTTACTTACTATGTCGGGTGTATTTCTGGAACTTGGCAGATTTCAAAACTGGAGCATATCATATTACTTTTATACCTTCCATCTGGTATGTGTATGGTTCATAATTATTTATGCTCCCTACATGAAGTTCGGCCATTTCATATACCGCACCATTGCTCTTGTTTATGCCGAATCAAGGGGCAGAAGAACAGGCTAATACGGTACCCAGATCATAAGCTTCATCCATATATTCTTTTTTATTCAGAATTTCACCCTTAACTGTTACACCCGGTACAATAATCTTTTTAATAAATCTTAATTGCAGGTATTCAAAGCATCTGGAAAAAAATTCAATCACAGGCCGGACTGTGTCCATGTCCTTATCTTCAAAAGGAACAACAATCACAGCCGATTTATTTTTTATTTTTTCACGGTTTTCCGTACAATTAAAAAATACAAACCTGTCAATAAAGGCTTTCATTAATGCAGTAGGCCCATACCAGTATACAGGTGTACCAAAAATAATTATATCGCTCCGGATAATTTTCGGGTACAGATTATTCATATCATCTTTCTTGGAACAGTCTTTCCCTTTCCAGCAGGTATAACAGCCATCGCATTCATTAATATCCAGGTCGTTCAGAAAAATCAACTCTGTTTCCGCGCCGTTATCCTTTGCACCTTCCAGTATCTTATTCACAAGGATATGGGTATTTCCGTTGTTACGGGGACTTCCGGCTATTCCGATAATTTTTTTCATAATTGATCTTATGGTTTTTGCTCAACTTTAAATGTATAAATAACTTTTCATAGTGTAACGGAACAGAGTATTATATAATTGTTATTATAGTATTTATACTTCTATTTTCATAATTTTGCAGACTTTCAATTTATTGCGTACTGATATAATAGCTGGCGGATGAGAAAAAAAGTTATTGTAGGGCTTTCAGGTGGAGTGGATTCCAGTGTAGCGGCATACCTTCTTAAGAAGCAGGATTTTGATGTTACTGCATTATTTATGATCAACTGGCACGATACAACAGGAACGATATCCGGAGACTGCCCGTGGAAAGATGATCTTATATTTGCCGGACTGGTGGCAAAGAAGATCGGTATTCCTTTTCATACTGTTGATTTCAGCAGGCAGTACAAAAAACGTATTGTTGATTATATGTTCGCGGAGTATAAAGCGGGGCGGACTCCCAATCCTGATGTGTTATGTAACCGTGAAATAAAGTTTGACCTTTTTGTAAAAGAAGCCCTCAGGTTTGGTGCGGATTTTATAGCCACCGGACATTACTGCAGGAAAGAATCAATAGAAAATAAGGATAATACTATATACAGGTTAATGGCAGGAGATGACAGTAATAAGGAGCAAAGTTATTTCCTTTGCCAGCTATCACAGGAACAGCTTAAAATGGCATTATTCCCCATCGGGCATCTTACCAAACCGGAAGTACGGGAGATTGCCAGGGAACATAAACTGCCAACAGCCGATAAAAAAGATTCCCAGGGTATATGTTTCGTCGGCAAGGTCGATCTCCCTTCATTTTTGCAGCAGAAACTAAGTCCCCTGGAAGGAGATATCATTGAAATACCGGCTGATTTACCTGTATATGGGCATTATAAGCAAACCTGCCGGGAAAGAACCTTTTCAGCAAACCGGCTTAAAAATATTACTGCTGATATTCATTATTCAAGGTCAGATGGTGAATTTGCGGGGAAACATAAAGGTGCTCATTATTTTACTGTTGGCCAGAACAAGGGCCTTAATATCGGGGGGAAGGCTGAACAGTCCTTTGTCATATCAACCGATGTGGAAAATAATATCATATATACAGGCCAGGGAGATAAACATCCCGGATTATACAGAAAAGGCCTGTTTATAACTTTGGATGATGTTCACTGGCTTCGTGAGGATCTAAGGCTTATGCCGGGCGAATCAAAGGATTACTATGTAAGAATACGGTACAGGCAGCCATTACAACAAGCTGTGCTGCATATGAAAGATGAAGGATTGTATATTACGTTTAAAAAATCACAGCGTGGTATTTCTCCTGGGCAATTTGCCGCATGGTATGAGGGTAATGAGCTGCTGGGCTCAGGTGTTATAGTCTGAATGGCTTGTGCCATGCAGAATGTCAGATTTATCTTCTAGGATTTTGAATTTTTGCCATTATGAAGCCCGCATTCTTTATGTTCGGGCTCTTCCCACCACCACCGTCCGTCCCTGAAATCCTCGCCGGGCTGAAGAGCACGTGTACAGGGCTGGCAGCCAATGCTCGAAAATCCGTTGTTATGAAGTTCATTGAAGGGAACATTGTTTTTCTTAATATAATCCCATACCTGTTTTTCTGTCCAGTTAAGCAACGGATTAATTTTGATCAGCTTATTAATTTCATCCCACTCCACCATTTTTGTATCAAACCGCGATACTGTCTGGTCTTTACGTATGCCTGATATCCAGGCGTCATAGCCTTTCAATGCCCTTTGTGCAGGTTCTATTTTTCGCAGGTGGCAGCAAAGCATCCTGTTCTCAACACTCCTGTAGAACAGGTTAATTCCTTTCCCGTTAACCATCTCCTCCACCTTTTGCCTGTCAGGAAAATAAACATCAATTTTCATATTATAATGCCTGCGTGTGTTTTCTATAAGTTCATAAGTTTCAGGGAACAACCTGCCCGTATCAAGAGTGAATATTCCCGTTTTATCATCAATCCCGGAAATAATATCAGTAATCACCTGGTCTTCGGCACCCAGGCTTGAACTCTGAACCACCCTGCCATTAAATTCGTTAAGAAAATATTTAAGCACATCCTGTGACGTGCTGCTTTCAAACCTGCTGTTTAGTTCTTCTGCCCTCTTATTCATTTCAAAATTTCTTAACCATATAGTTTATAAACCGGGATTCAGGCTTTTTGTTTAGATAAGCTTAACCTTAATACAAGAAAACCCAATAATCCTGAAACCAAAGACCCTGTTAAAATCCCGATTTTTGCATAATTTATTAATCCGGGATCACCGAACGCCAGGTTTGCAATAAACAAAGACATTGTAAATCCCATACCTCCAAGCAATCCTAAACCTACAAGGTGAATCCACCTGGTTTTATCAGGCAGTGAAGCTATTCCGGTTTTTACGCTGATCCATGAAAAAATCAGCAGTCCGGATAATTTTCCCAAAACAAGGCTTAGTCCTGTATTAAGGCTAAACGGATTAAAAATCTCCTGAACACTAAGGGTTTCAAAAATTATTCCTGCATTAGCCAGTGCAAAGAGAGGGATAACCATGTATGTAACAAACCCGTGTAATTTGTGCTCAAGAAACTGTAAGGGGCTTTGGACTCTTTCTATTTCATCCTCCATATTATCAATTGCTGCCAACT
>CAZBUF010000381.1:0-1861 GCA_964495025.1 uncultured Bacteroidales bacterium
AAAAGGAGAATTTATTAATAGTCCTGATTCAATGCCAGCAAGAGCTTACAATCGTTCAGTATACGAAGGACTCCGTAACACTTCGGGAAATATGATAAATGGGTATAACTGGTCATCAAACAATCAGACTGTAGTTGTAAATAACAAGCCTATTTATTTAACCCGGAATTGTACAACTGCCCAACAGGTTCTGGATCATATAAATGAACAATTGCCATATGGAACTGAAGTTGTTTTGCATCCTCATTCGAAATCCAATCATATAATTATACAAACCAAAGCCAAGGATTCTGATGCTTCAATTACAGTTTCAGGTGATGGTTTAGTGACATTTGGAATAAAAGAAGGCACATATTATGGTTCAGATGGTGTTGGAGGCTATCCTGATTACCTGCAAACAAAACATGTTCTGAATATTCCAGCCGAACCTCATAGTGACGATAATAATAATGGATATACAAATATTGAAGAATGGGCTTATGAAATAAATAATCCTGAAAATCAGAATGAATCAAACAATCCCCCGATAATTAATGATCAGGAAATAACTCTTGTTGATATTATTCAGGCAGGTATGATTATTGACACTGTTAAGGCTTTTGATCCGGATCAAGGACAGACAATCACATATAATATTATAGGTGGAAATCCGGATAATCTATATTCAATTAATGCGAATACGGGTGAATTGAAATTGGAAAAACCTATAATTCAAAATAGTACAACAATAGACAATTTACTTATTCAAGTCGAAGATGATGCCAGTGTAAGTTTAAGCGCAACAGCCACAGTAACCATCAGAATAGTCTCTGAATTGGAAGTAGTATATATTGATCCCGAGAATAAAAACGATAATTTATCGGACGGTTCATTAGAACATCCTTATGACTCATGGGCTAGGATTGAATGGAAGGAAGGTTATAATTACTTACAAAAAAGCGGGACAACAGCATCTGAAGAAAAAATAAATATAGCAGCAGAAAATGTAACTCTGGGATCCTATGATGAAGGAGATATACCAAAAATAAACAGTTATGCAACTGACTTTGCAATAAGGGCATATGAAAAAAGCAATATCAAAATTATAAATTTAAATATATCTGCTCCTGAAGCCATAAGCTGTATTTATTTTTTAGGACATTCATGCGACAGTAATTCAATACAATATTGTATACTTGAAGGAGCAGATTATGGCATAAGGATCATAGACGGAAAGACTGTTACCTGTAAATATAATACATTCAAAAATAAGTCAGGAGGGATATACTCCTATGCCGAAAAAACAAAAATTTTCTATAATGTATTTAAAGAGAATCAAATTGCCATTAATATAAGCAGTTACTTATCTGATGCCAATATTTATAATAATATATTTTATAATAATAGGGAGAGCATATCAACATCATACGCGTCATTAACCTTATACAATAATATTTTTTATTTAGTTGATAAGGGTGATTTAGCCATTAAACATAAGATGGATAAAATAATATCTGATTACAATATTTATTATCCTGAACAGGAAGGTTTTATAAGCATATCTGATAATAAATATAACAGCATAAACGATCTAAAAAATGTATTTAATATTGATATCCATTCGTTTTCAGATGATCCTATGTTTACAGATATTAACAGTGATAATTTTAATTTACTGCCTCAATCTCCGGCTATTGATGCTGGCATATTCGTAGGATTGTTGGAAGATTATGGCGGTAAAAATGTACCTGACGGGAATGCCCCGGATATAGGTCTTCTTGAAAATATTGGTGAAGCTGTTAGTGAGTTTTCTGACGTTGAAGATTTCCTTTCTGGGCCAATAATATACCCTAACCCATCCAATGGGAAATTCAAAATTGAT
>CAZBUF010000382.1:0-2792 GCA_964495025.1 uncultured Bacteroidales bacterium
TCCATAAAGATCAGATCAGGATGCGGACCGGAATTAAACCATTTAACACTCTTCTCAACAGAATCAATAATTTTCCGTACTTCAATCCTGTTGTCATACCTGTTAATCAGTCCTATCAGTCTTTCAGCAGCCAGCTTTTCATCCTCAATTACTAATGTGGTCATATTTTGATGAATATATGATGGGTATCTTTACAATATACTTACTGCCCGTTTCTTCAATTAATACCTTTTTACCGCTTAATACTTCATACCTTGATTTAATGTTATTCAACCCTATCTTATCCTTGCTTTCGATAATTTTCTTTTTCTGCAGGTTATTGGCAATAACCAGGTAAGAACCTTCAGAATATAATTCTATTGTCAGCGGCTTATTATCAGATATTATATTATGCTTTATCGCATTCTCAATTAATATCTGTAACGTTAGCGGAGCTACAAAGTAATCTCCGACTTTGATAGAATTTTTAATTATAAGGTTATTGCCAAACCTTATCTTATGCAAATATAAGTATGAATCAACAAACTTAAGCTCGGTTTCAATACTGACAAGTTCCTTTTCCCTGAACTCAAGCACATACCTGTATACCTCCGACAGCTGTTTAATGAACCTGTCAGCCGTTTCAGGATCCTTTGTGATCAGCGTTGATATTGTATTCAGACTGTTAAACAAAAAGTGCGGATTTACCTGGTTCTTCAATGTTTCATACTGAGCTATGATATTTTCCCTTTTCAGCTTTTCCGCTGTTTCTATGGATTTTACCCAGTAATTAAGAAGTTTGTTAATATAGAAAACTGAAATAACTATGTAATCTGCTATAACACTGAGTAAAGCTATGGAAATCAGCGTATAAATATGCTTAGTGATTGATAGCTTGAGAATATATTTATAGAATAAAACAGGAAATACTGTACCTACAAGCAATCCATATCCCAATAATAATAAGAGTGATATTAAAAATGCTTTTTTAGGAGCTTCCGGCCACGCAAATTTTTGACCTATATACCTGCCTATGTACCGATTGCCTTTCCAGAATGAAATACCTATTACCATACCAAAACTTATGTTAACAATAAAAACATATCCTGAACTTAACAGCCTGGAGCCGACAAATGCATAAGATATTAAAAACGATATTAAAAAGACAACCAAGAGGCCTAATATATGATTCAAAAATTTTTTAACTGTTATTTTCATTATTCATAAGATTTATCAGTGTTCGTTATTTTCATTCTGTAATGATAATATACTAAGATTTAGTTCTGCTGATGGCAATTCTCCAGCAGCTGCATATTATAATCCTTTCCCCAGTCAGGGTGAATGGAGCTTGCAGGAGTGAATGTCTCATATTTCTCCTTAGCAGTTTCCAGGTAAGGGCATGCTGCCTTTGCGCCTCCGCCATATGCCTCGGGAGTATAGAACAGATTTGTTCCCGTCAGGTAATATGGCCGGGGATTCTTTTCGTCCAGTGCCATTGCCTTATTTAATGCCTGTGATGCTTTAGGCGAATATATCTGTCCCCTGGTCTGAGGATCAGCTATTATTCTTACCTGGTATAAAAATCCCTGTAATGCGAATAACTCGGATTCAGCAGGTGCAAGTTCCAAAGCTTTATCCATACTTTCCTGTGCAATATCAAGGTACTGGTCAGATTTCTCACCTTCTTTTTGTTTAACGCCAAGTATAACATAAATATAGCTTTTGTAGTAATAGGGAAGCCATTGATCTTCCTCAGCTTTTGCTATCCTTTCAAAAATATTGGCAATATTCTGAAAATCCTCCAGCGACTTAATATTATTCATAGAATCTACTGCATTTTTCATGCTTGTAAGATAGGCGCTTTCCTGTGCGGAAATACCTAAAGATAAGAAAATAACGGTGTAAAATACTAATTTTTTCATGACACATAAATTTAGATTGTTATTAATTATTTTATTGAAATAAAGATTGCTACAACAAATGTCCTTTTTGCATAGGGAGTGATCGGATGTGCCTCAAAAATACTGTTTACACCCGGTTCACTGCTATAGGAATACCCGAAAATATTTTTAAAGCCAAACAGGTTATTAACTGAAACATGAACTATCGTGAATTTCCCGAAAAGCTGGGTCAGGTAACTGCTGTTAATACTCAGGTTATGATAAGATTTTGTCCTGTCGCCCAGAAAATTTTCATTGTTGGGGTTATAATAAGGTCTGCCGCTGGCATACCTGTATGTCAGACTAACCTGGTTATTGAGTCTTGATATCCAGTATTTGCAAACAACTGACAGATTATGGTCAGATACAAATGTGGGAGTGGCCAGCTTCTCATAATTCTCAAAATCCCTCTTTGTATCAATATAAGAATAAGATATCCAGTAATCCGTATTTCCGAAGGTCTTTCTATCCCTCCAGAATATATCGATCCCTTTGGCATGGCCATAGCCAAGGTTATTGTAACTGCCGGCATCATATGAATTCAGATAATCATATTTCACCAGTTTGTTATAATCTTTATAATAAGCCTCAATTCTGAAGGTGCGATCATCATTCTGGTACTGGTAATTTAAAATATAGTGGCCTGCCATCTCTGAATGCAGGTTATGATTGAATTTGAGATAGTCATCCTGAGGTGCCTGGTAAAATATGCCATAGGCCAATGACACCTGGCTTTTTCCGGTAATCTTACAGGCAACTGACAGTCTTGGTACTATCTTTGTTTCCTTTAACAACGAGGAATTCTCCAGCCTTCCTCCTATGCGTCCGGCTAACATGCTGCCTCCTTTAACATCACATTCAAAAAACAAAGCT
>CAZBUF010000383.1:0-14243 GCA_964495025.1 uncultured Bacteroidales bacterium
ATGCGTGAAAGGCTCCGCCCGCGAATATAAGCAAGAGGAGTGATTATCAGCTTTTCGTCTTTTTGCATTTCTTCAATTTTCTGGAAATCCTTGCTTGTTTGCTGAAACCTGTTCTTTATAACATCAAGATTGTCAAAAAGAGGCTGCATATATGGCCCTATCTTTTCGTTCACATTTCCCGGAAGAAAGCCTATATCCCTGTTTGCAAGCGGCATTATTGGTCTTGCAAGAAATATCTGGGTATACTTTTGCCGCTGTTGTAAAGCTGCTGCCAGTCCAAGCAGGGTTTTTCCGGTACCTGCTTTGCCGGTTAATGAAACAAGCAACACATCATCGCGAAGGAGCGCATCAAGGGCAAATGTCTGCTCTGCATTTCTCGGGTCTATTCCGTAAGTCTTTTGTTTTAATACCCTGTTCATAAGATGGTTATTATGATCATAATGAACCAGGGCACTTGAAGAACTGCCCTTAAGAATAAAATACTGGTTTGGGATCGGTACAAAGCCAAGGTTAAAATTTTCCAGCGGAATACCTTCAGTATTATCATAGAGACCGGAAATTAAACTATCGTCAATATTTTCAAGCACACTGATATTCTTATATATATCAGCAATATTCTGTACCTTGTCGCTCTCATAGTCCTGCGACAGAATGCCTATTGATTTGGCTTTCATCCTTAAATTAATATCCTTGGATATCAAAATAACAGATTCCCCGTTTTTATGCTTATGGATATGCTCGGCTATAGCAAGAATGCGGTGATCAGCCGATTTTTCCGGAAATGATTCCTGAATCACAGGTGAAAAAGGCTTCCCCGTTTCAATGGTCAGTTTGCCTTTTCCTTTACCAAGAGAGACACCTTCACCAAACAAGCCGTCGCCTGATAATTTATCCAGTTCCCTGGTAAATTCCCTTGCATGAAAATTCAATATGTCATTTCCCCTCTTGAACCTGTCAAGCTCTTCCAGTACGGTTATAGGTATTACTACATCATTATTCTCAAAAGTGTAAATGCATTTGTAATCATGCAAAAGAACATTTGTATCAAGAACAAATATTTTCTTATTTTCTGCCATTACAATTAATTTAGTGCTGCATTAAATTTAATCATTTTTATTATTTTATATTTGTTATATCATACTGCAACCAGCAATTTTTATAAAAATTTATTAATACCTGCTTTTTACAGGTCTATGAAATTTATATGGATAATCTTAAAAATGCATGTCAATGGATATAATTGAGGCTTTACTAAACAGACGGAGCATAAGGAAATATACAAGCGAGGAAGTTCCTGATGCCCTTGTGGAAACTCTAATCAGGGCGGGAATGTATGCTCCTTCAGCCGTAAATAAGCAACCCTGGCATTTTATAGTGTTCAGAAATAAGAAAAGAATAAGGGAGATAATAGAAATACATCCTAATGCACAAATGCTTGAAAATGCAAGTGTTGCGATATTAGTATGCTGGGACGACAAACTTCAGCATGATGTTGGATATGGGCCGGTTGATTGTTCCGCAGCTACTCAGAATATATTGCTTGCTGCGCATGGTAAAGGACTGGGGGCCGTATGGGCGGGACTATATCCAAGGGAACGCCGGATAACAGGAGTACAGAAGCTTTTCAAACTTCCTGAAAATATAAAACCTTTTTCAATAGTATCTGTCGGGTACGCTGCTGAAAAAAAGGATTTTCCCAGCCGGTTTAAAAAAGAAAGAATTCATTACGAAAACTGGTAACCCGGCTTATACTGCCCGGCAGGGTTAATTTAAGATATCCCTTTATATGAATTACCAGGAAACACTCGATTATCTTTATACGCGGTTGCCTGTGTTCCAGAGAACAGGTAAGGCAGCGTATAAGGCAAGCCTGGAGAACACATGGAAACTGGACAGTTACTTTAAATTTCAGCATAAGAAATTTAAGACTGTTCATGTGGGCGGAACAAACGGAAAGGGATCGGTATGCCATATGCTTGCCTCGGTATTGCAGAATGCCGGGTATATCACGGGATTACACACCTCTCCTCATTTGTTTGATTTCAGGGAAAGGATTAAGGTTAACGGTGAACCGGTACCGGAAAAATTTGTTATTGGATTTGTAAAAAAGCATAGCAAATACTTTGAAAATATACATCCTTCATTTTTTGAAATGTCCGTATTCATGGCATTTAATTATTTTGCCGGCATGAAGGTTGACATAGCAATTATAGAAGTAGGACTCGGAGGCAGGCTGGATTCCACAAATGTTATTAATCCCCTGGTATCTGTTATAACGAATATAGGTCATGATCATAAGGAATTCCTGGGGGACACACCGGGGAAGATAGCAAATGAGAAAGCCGGGATAATAAAAGATAACGTTCCTGTTGTCATCGGTGAATCGAACTCACAGGTAAATGACATCTTAATAAATGTAGCAAAACAAAAATCATCACCGGTTATTTTCGCGGACAAGAGATATTCCAGCAGTTATAACCTTTTATCGGCAGATCTCATGCAGGTGTTTAATGTTGAAAAAGACGGACAGATGTATTATCCAAACCTGAAAACTGACCTGATGGGAGCATACCAGAGAAAAAACGTGCTTACATCATTGACATGTATTGATTTATTGAGGGACAGAGGCTTTGCGATTGATAATATTGATATATACAACGGGATGAAAAGGACTATTGATACCACTGGATTTCATGGCAGGTGGCAGGTCACGGGCCACAATCCCCTCGTGGTCTGCGATACAGCCCACAACCCTGAGGGTTTAAAGGAAGTTTTTGCCCAGGTTGAAAATACTCCTTATAAAAGTCTACATGTAATAACAGGCTTTGTAAAAGAGAAGGATATTGATGATTTGCTGTGTCTTTTGCCGGGGGAAGCTTCTTATTATTTTACCAGGGCAAACATACCAAGGGCGATGGATGAAAACATCATTCTGGAAAAGTCAAAAAAGTATAATTTAAAAGGAAAGGCATACGGATCAGTAGGGGAGGCGTATGATGCTGCACTTTCATCGGCAGGTAAAAATGATATGATCCTTATTAGCGGGAGCACGTTTGTAGTGGCTGATTTTTTAAGGTTAGAAAATGGATAGTATTTGTTTCACATTTAAAAAAATACTTTATATTTGCACTCGCTTTTAAAAGCGATAATTTCCCGGGCGTTTAGCTTCCCGACTCTTAACAGAGCCGGGACGGGACAGCCGGAAGTATATAGACTTACTTACTACTAAGGAAGTTCATTGATTTAAAAATAATCCGGGCGTTTAGCTCAGTTGGTTCAGAGCACCTGCCTTACAAGCAGGGGGTCACTGGTTCGACTCCAGTAACGCCCACAAAACAAATACAACCCTGTCTGACGGCAGGGTTGTTTGTTGAAAAAAAGATACTTCAATTATTTGCTGATTACTTCAATTTTTTTTTTAAATAAAGCTATTTCAATAAAAACAAAAAACAGGGTCTGTACATTTTGTATATTTACAGTTAATTATTTAATGTTATTAAACAATTTATAGGGTAATTTTGCATAAAACACTTTCACGTTATATACAAGGCCGGTAAAATACTTTAATTTATGAAGTCGTGAGGTCCCGGCTTTAATTAAGAAATTGAATTTTTTGTGTAGTAAAACCAAAATTAAAATATCATGAAACATTCATTCCTGCCATTCGTTATTTGTATTTTTTTCTTAATTCTTGTAACCGGCTGTTCAAAAGAAGAACAAAACCAGGCTCCGGTTTGCAGTATTACGAACCCTGTTAACGGAGATACAATAGAAACAGGTGATATAGTTGTTATTTCTGTTGATGCTGATGATGCCGATGGATTTATTTCAGGAGCATCTTTTTATGTTGATGGAAACGGGATAGGTTCTTTAGTTAGTTCTCCATACAACTACACATGGAATACGGATAACGTTGCTACAGGGAGTCATACTGTTAAAGTTACTGTAAAAGATAATGAAGAGAGCGCTGCTTCTGATGAAATCACTGTTACTATAGAAGAAAAAGCAGTAGTAGAAAACCAGTCCCCGGTCTGCAGTATAACAAGCCCTGATGACGGAGATACGATAGTAATAGGTAATACCGTTGTTATTTCTGTTGATGCGGATGACAATGACGGGTATATCACAGGTGTATCTTTTTATGTTGATGGTGACGGTATAGGTTCGCTTGTTTCTTCTCTCTATAACTGTATATGGAACACCGATGATGTGGCAAGCGGAAGCCATACTGTAAGGGCTGTTGCAAAAGACAATGAAGAGAGTACTGCTACT
This sequence comes from uncultured Bacteroidales bacterium, assembly GCA_964495025.1. GTDB lineage: Bacteria > Bacteroidota > Bacteroidia > Bacteroidales > UBA10428. Next base: position 4,273 of record CAZBUF010000383.1, read on the forward strand.
GATGAAATAACTGTTTTTCTGGAAGAAAAAGTTAGCCATGCCCCGGTTTGCAGTATTACAAGCCCTGTTAACGGAGATACGATAGTAATAGGTAATACCGTGATTATTTCGGCTGATGCTGCTGATACTGAAGTAAGCATAGCGGAAGTACGTTTCTATATTGACGGAACAGGTGTCTGTTCTCTAAGCAGCGTTCCGTATAGCTTTGCCTGGAATACTGATGATGTAGCAACCGGAAACCATATTATCAAAATCATTGCAACGAATTATACAGGCAGCTCTGCATCTGATGAAATTACTGTTACTGTAACGGAACCGGATATTCCAGGGACAGTAACAGACTATGACGGAAATGTATATCAAACCGTGCTGATTGGTGATCAGCTTTGGATGGCAGAAAACCTGAATGCCACACATTATGCAGATGGAACAACCATAACTCTGGTTGAAAGCTCTTCAGCCTGGGTTAACCTTGACACGGAAGATCAGGCTTATTGTTATTATGATAATTTTTCATCTTTAGGTAATACTTACGGCGCTTTATATACCTGGGGAGCAGCTATGAATGGCCAGAACAGTAGTAGTAATAATCCCAGCGGCATTCAGGGAGTTTGTCCTGATGGCTGGCATATGCCGGGCGATGATGAATGGAAACAACTGGAAATGTACCTGGGAATGAGCCAAAGTGATGCTGATGAAACCGGGTATCGTGGTACAAACCAGGGGAGCATGCTTGCCGGAAATATAAACCTTTGGGATTACGGAAGCCTGGAAAATGATACTGCATTTGAGGCCTCCGGTTTTAATGCTCTTCCAGCGGGCCGCAGAGGAAATAATGCTTCATTCTACGGTTTATTTCAGGAAGCGTGCTTTTGGAGTGCTACAGAGTACAATTTTTCTGCCGGATGGAGTCATTCACTGAATTACAGTAATTCCGCAGTGAACCATAGTCCTAAGGTAAAGGAATACGGCTACTCTGTGCGCTGCATAAAGGACTAAGTGTGCACAGGAGGCTAATTCAGGGCACAAAGATAAAATGGATTATTAAACTGAATCAGTGAACTATATCCAGGACTATAAGTTCACTGAATAATATCAATTACCTTGTTGATAATATACCTGCTTTCAACATAACCCCTGTCAAAACTACTGTTGGCATCAACCTGATATTTTGAATAGAGTTTGAGGAGTAATTTTTCAACAACAATTGTGCCCGTATTATCTTCAAAAAATGAAGGCGGGAAGTCATAGTTTCGCATACCGGTTACATCAGCAGAACCGAGTGTGCCGGTAGTAAGATATGTGCTGTCTGATACCCCTTTCCTCCATTCCAGTCTTAGTTCACACAAATCATCCGTATCATCCCATGATACTGATAATGTATCATTCCCGTTATGAGTTGCAGGGGTATTGAAAATTTCAAGATTGTTTTCAGGAAGAGTAACAGGAGATTCATACACAGAATCATCTGCAAGTACAACCTTAAAGATGTATGTTACGTTATTTTCGATTTGAATCGTGCTCATGTCAGCTTTATAAAACGGGCCGAACAATATATCATTGGCAAGGTCTGCCTGCAGATCATTAACATAAACACCTCCTTTTTTAAGTTCTACCCTTCTTGGCATCTTATCGGTAATTATAACATATATGCTGTCCCTTTGTACTCCAAGAGTATCTGTTTTTTTGTCGAGATGGCAATAGAACCTTAAAATTGAAGGATCATTAATTTCAACGTCTGATAAAGACGATTTCTTGCAGGATAAGAGTGAACATATGATAATTCCACCCAGGGCAGATACAGCTAATTTAATTGTATTCATAATTCAACGGTGTTAGGTTATGTTCTAGATTAACTTGTTAAAATATAAGTATATATATATTTTATAATAAAGATAGGAATAATAGTATATAAAGCATTTTTTTAGAAGCAATATTTCATCTTCTTACCGTATGTTTTTTAGCATGAATAGAATAAATCCGGTTATGATCATTAAATCAGGATTAGCTGTAATAATATTGATTTATAATAATATTTTTGTATATTTCGAGTAATTAAGTGGTTGATTATAAATTCAATAATGCCCATATAATAAGTACAGGAATGAAAATGTCGTTATTTTATAGAAATTATTCCCATGTAAGTGGATATGTTATCTCAGTAGTAATAAATATCACTTTTTTAATTTTCATATTTAATTCTTCGTGCAGGAAAGAAGAAGAAAAAATAATGAAGGTAAAAATTGACAGTATAGCTGATATTTCAAACACTACGGCAAAAGCATACGCGACAATAATTGATACAGGAGAGGGCGTTGAGAAACATGGCCATTGCTGGGATACTTCATCCGAGCCTACTGTTGTTGAAAATGAAAATAAAACGGAAAACGGACCGGCAGCTACTAACGGACAATATAGTAGTATGTTGACCGGCCTTTTACCCGATACAAAGTATTATGCCAGGGCTTATGTCCAGAAAGGGGATATGGTTGTTTACAGTACTAGTGTTGAGTCGTTCCGTACTTTGTCAACAGGCTTGCCGGTTGTAACCACAGGAACAGTGAAAAATATTACAATATCCAATGCTATAGTAAACGGTTCTCTGGATAATCTCGGTTCCGGTGTCACGGAAATAATCCAGTATGGGCACTGCTGGTCAAGTGAAACAATAACACCGGTTATTTATGATAATGAAAATAAAACGTCGCTTGGCTCCAGGGATACAACAGGCACTTTTGAAAGTTTGCTTGTAGGTCTGTCGCCGGGCACACTTTACTATGTAAGAGCCTATGCCACAAACGATGCAGGTACATCCTACGGTGATTCTGTTAGTTTTATTACAATATCTGAAAACGCTTTACCGGTAGTAGAGACAACTCCGGCAAGTTCAGTTACGCAATCAACTGCACAAAGTGGAGGAAATGTAATATATGAAGGAGGATCAGTAGTAACAGCCTGCGGAGTATGCTGGAGTACTTCTGAAAATCCGGTTATGTATGATTCCTGTACAACTGATGGTAGTGGTGAAGGATCATTCATAAGTTATATTACTGGTTTGTCGTCTAACTCTACTTATTATGTCGCGGCATATGCTACAAATAATGTTGGAACAGCTTATGGTGATCATTTGAACTTTACAACCCTGAGCAGCGGCAATAGTCTTCCTGAAATATCGTCAGTTCCCCCTGATTCGATTGAAGTTGATGAGTATTACAGTTACCAGGTTACTGCAGTTGATGCAGATATGGGAGATGTTTTAACATATTCTGTACAGGAATTACCTGACTGGTTACAATTTAACTCTTCATCAAAGATATTGTCAGGTACTCCGGCACTGGGAGATAAAGGAAATCATGCTGTTACATTGAGGGTTTCGGACGGGACTGATTTTGATGAGCAAACTTATACAATAGTTGTTTATCAGCCTTCAGGCACGGTTATTGATTATGATGATAATACTTACAAGACTGTAAAGATTGGCAACCAGTGGTGGATGGCTGAAAATCTGAAAGTTACACATTATACAAACGGTACACCACTGGAAGACGGAACCGGGAAGGGTGATGTTTCACAGGATGATACTGCGAGATACTGGTTTGTATATGATGATAATCCGGCTTATAAAGATACATACGGACTATTGTATACATGGTCAGCGGCAATGAACGGGGCATCAAGCAGCATTAGCATCCCCAGCGGTGTACAGGGCGTTTGTCCTGCTGGCTGGCATATGCCTTCAAATCATGAATGGGCTGAGCTCATTACTTATCTTAACGGTGGTACTGTAGCCGGTGGTAAACTCAAAGAAACAGGCATTGAACTCTGGTTATTTCCCAATACTGATGCTACAAATGAAAGCGGTTTCACTGCATTGCCAGGTGGGGGACGTGATTCAGACGGAGATTTTACATATCTTGGTTCATATGCTTTTATCTGGACAGCAACAGAGAGCAGTGCTGAAAACGGATATGAAAGAGCTGTGTACAATGAAGATGCATCTGTATATCAGGCTGGTATGTTTTCCAAAGCGTATGGTTTTTCGATTCGGTGTGTTAAGGATTAAACCAGAGGCAGATTATATCCCACCCCCTCCTGAAATCCTTTAATCATAAATTGAACTGAATTATTTTAATTTGAACGGAAGTTCATTTAAATTTGTGTTGAATAAATATTTTATAAATGATACAACATATTGCATTAACAGTTAATGATCCGGAAGATATTGAAAAATTCTATGAGGAAATATTGCTTTTCCGTTTGGAGCACAAGTTCATAATGGAGCCTTATACATCAAAGGAAATATTTAATATTACTTCGTCAATAGATGTTTATCTTCTTGAATATCAGGATATGCAGCTAGAAGTATTCCTGAACGCAGGAAAGGAAAAGCATATATTCTCACATATATGCCTTCGGTATAATAATTCAGCAGGCATTTATAAAAATGCCGTAGCCGGGGGTTACAGAACTATAAAAAGAGTCAGGGAAAATCATGAGACTTATTTTATATGGGACAAAAGCAGCAATATGTTTGAGATCAAGGAGATGGAGGAATGTTAAAATCCCAGTATAACCAGGATCCAGTTAACGGATCCTCCTACAATCAGTGCTGTGGAAAGCATTATAAGGGTCGATTTGAACATATCCCTTATGCCCAGCTCTTTCAACATAACAATAAAAGTAGCCACACAGGGGAAATATATTGTTAAAACAGCTGATGCTACAATTATCTGTCTGAAACTCAGATCAAGCGGGGCAAGCATTCCAATTGCAACGTCTTTCCTTAGAAATCCTATCAGCATAGCTGAAATGGCTTCAGCCGGAAGGCCAAATACTTTTATAATTACCGGAGCAAATAACTTACCAAGTAACTCCATAAATCCCATGATATATAAAACGTCTACAATCAGGACACCTAAAAACACATATGGAATTGCTTCGGCAATAAAATACCTTACGCGCATCCATACCTTTTTCACTATGGCCATAGGATAAGGATAATGATAGGGAGGTATGTCAATAAGTATTTCAGGCGATTCCCCTTTAATATATTTTTTAAGAATTATCCCCGCGAAAAGCCATACAAGGAAAAGAATTCCAAACAGGGTGAAGAATCCGGGAGCCCCGTACTTTCCCAATAAACCGCTGATCATAGCTATTTGCGCCATGCAGGGTATAGCTATAGCCATCAGGGTTAAAGTAATAAATCTTTCTTTCCGTGTCTCCAGCATTCTTGTGGCCAGGGCACCCGGCACATTGCATCCGAAGGCCAGAAACATTGAAATCACTGATAATCCGTGCAGCCCTATTTTATGCATCAGGTTATCAAGCAGTATACCCAGGCGGGGAAGATACCCGATATCCTCCAGCAGGGTAAGAACCAGGTAAAATGAAAATACATAAGGCAGAACTTCAGCAAGGGGAATATAAAGCCCTGTAGATAATAATCCGAAAGATTGCCTGAAATTGATTTCCTGATCTATCAGGTTACCGATTAGTATCTTATGCACTATTGTATTATCACCTAAAAAGCCGGAAATAATTTGAAGCAATGGTTTATATAACCCGTTAAACAACGGCTCCATGGCAAATTTTATAAGGCCTTCACCTATAAGCCTGATAGTCATGAAAGATACATATAAAACAAGAAATGAGAATACCAGTCCGAGTACAGGATGAACAGTTATATCAGCCAGCTTTTCATTTAGTGCCGGATGGCGATGGGTAGTTTTCTGCACATCTTCAACAATTGCCCCTATGTAATTCCATTTTTCATTATCAGCATATCTGATCTTTGGAATATCGGCATTTACCAGTTCGTCCGTCAATCCTTTTATACCTTCACCACTTAATGCTGTTGTTTGTACTACTGGCAAACCCAGTTTTTCGGATAACTTCCCGGTATCAATTGTAATACCATGGTGACGTGCTATATCCGACATATTCAGGGCAATTACAGCAGGGATCCGGAATTTTTTGAATACCTGCACAGTAAGGTTCAGGTTTCTTTCAAGGTTGGTAGCATCTATAACATTAATTACAATGTCAGCTTCTTTTAACATGTTTACAGCCACCTGTTCAGCCTTTGAAGATGCTTCCAGCGAATATATACCTGGAATATCAATTATTTCAACTTTCTCAACACCGGAAAGCCTCATTATACCCTTAGTGTATTCAACCGTAGTACCGGGATAATTTGATGCAATGACTTTTGCACCTGTCAATCTTGAAAATACAGCACTTTTACCTGTATTCGGGTTTCCAACCAATACTATTTTCTTCATTCAAGCACTACTTTTTTTGCCAGTCCGCGGCCAAGCGCAATATCTCTTCCATCAATCTCTATTATCACAGGGCCCTTAAATATGTGAGAACTCAATTTTTTTATTTTTTTACCAGGCCTTATTCCCATTGCCTCAAGCTTTGCCCTGGCGCCGGAACCGCCTTCAACTGAAAGGATCAATCCTTCTTCATTATTTGTAAGATTTACCAGTGTTCTATTCATTTTTTTTTCTTCTGCATTTATCACATATACCCTTAAGTATCAGCTGATGGCTTGTAGGTGAAAATTTGTATTTTTTATATATATCTTTTTGAATAACTTCAATTTTCATACTGCAGAATTCAATTATTTTCCCGCATTCAATGCAAATCATATGATCATGATGCTCTTTTTTAATGCTCACTTCATAATAATGCCTGTCTTTATCCTGTAAAGCTTTTTTTATGATCCCGCATTCTTCGAACAAGGGCAGGTTCCTGTATATTGTGGCCCTTGATATGTTTATCCCACTCGCTAATGAATTCAAATACAGAAGATCAGCATTGAAATGATCATTGAGATTTAAAATATATCTCAGTAAAATATCTCTTTTACTGGTATATTTTACTCCTTTTTTGCTGAGTTCAGCCTTGTATTTATTAATTAGTTTTTCCAACCTGTTAAATGCAAATGAAACTCAGTCTCAAAATTAAAATAATTTTATTATATATGAAAGGAAATACCTGGTATTTTAAAAGTAAATATTAATTGGCCGGATTATTTTACACATGACTTTTTTAGCATGATTTTTGATGGGGAAATATCCGTCAGCTTTATTTGTATAAAAGTGTGGTATATAGATAAATGCGGATTGAGTAATAATAATAAATATTTTTAAGTAAGTTATGAATAAAATTAAACCTATTGTATTATTGATCATCCTGCCGGCTATTTTATTCGGGCAGGTATCTTATTACAGTTATGATAAGCTGTCATTTCTGAAGAACGAACATGCTGAGTTACTTAGTAAGCCAATGTATAACTCACATATGGATAACTATGATGTAACATTTTACAGGCTGGATTTGTCTGCTGGCAATACATCGGCATATATTGAAGGAAATGTTACAATTAATGCAACTGTGCAAAAAAGTGATCTTGACACTTTTGTTGTTGAGTTGTATTATGAATATATGGTTGATTCGGTATTGATTAATAATACAAAGTGCAATCATTTAATTTATGATAATGAAATAAAAGTGGGAATTACTCCCTCTCTTGTGACCGGCACAGCCTTTTCCGCTCAAATCTTTTATCACGGCGAAAATCCTCCGGAGCTTCAGGAATATGCAGTAGGGATAACTCATAATAGTGGATATGCGGTGACTTATACTCTGTCTGAACCTTTTTTCAGTAAGTACTGGTTTCCGTGTAAACAGGTCCTTGAGGATAAGGCCGATTCCGTGTATGTTTTTATTACAACCGATTCAACCCTTAAAGCCGGATCAAACGGGAGATTGACGGCTGTTGTACCTGTTGGTGGAGGTAAAGTAAGGTATGAATGGAAATCAAGGCATCCAATAACTTATTATCTTATCTCAGTATGTATTGCAGATTATGTTGAATATAATATATATGCCAAACCTGACGGCCCGGAAGATTCGATACTGATACAGAATTACGTTTATGATTCGGCTTATCTTGAAGCTCATAAGGAGGATATTGATATTACCCGGGATATTATTGAGCTTTATTCATCGTTATACGGACCGTATCCTTTTAAAGATGAGAAGTACGGGCATTGCCTGGCTCCGATGGGAGGAGGTATGGAACATCAGACAATGACAACACTATCCAGTCTTGATTTCACCCTAGTAGCTCATGAACTGGCTCACCAGTGGTTCGGCGACTATGTGACATGCGGCACATGGCAGGATATATGGATTAATGAAGGATTTGCAACATACTCTGAGATACTATCCCAGGAGCATATATATGGTGAATTCCCGTCGGCTTATTACAATTCATACTTTAATTATGCTCTTCTGAATTGCCAGGATGGAAGTGTATATATTCCTGATGACGATTTTGCAATAGATTATAGTGATGGCAGCCAGTTAATTGGCCTGGTAATGAGAATATTTGATCGACCCCTGTCATACGTTAAGGGAGCTATGCTTCTTCATATGATCCGTTTTGAACTGCAGGATGACGGGCTGTTTTACCTTTCTTTAAGGGAATATCTGGAAGAACACAGGGATAGCTTTGCTACCGGTCTTGACTTTAAGAGTACTCTGGAAAGTACTTCGGGAAAGGATTTTACTGATTTCTTTAACCAGTGGTATTTTGGCGAAGGCTACCCTGTTTATAATATTACCTGGAAACAGGAACAGGATACACTGGTAATAAATTCAGTGCAGACCACAACATCGGAAGCTACACCTCTCTTTAAAACACCCGTGGAATACAGGATATACTCTGCCGGAAGTGATACAGTCCTGAGATTGTTGCAGGAACAGAATAACCAGGTATTTAAGATTATCATACCCAAAACAGTTGACAGTATTGAAGTTAACAAGGGGAATGATATCCTGGCCAGGATTGAAAGTGTGAATTTTTCTACCGTTATCAATAAAAGGAATTACGGGTCTTCTGAATTAAGTATTTCAAGGATCGCTTTTGATGATTATCTTGAGCTGGAATTCGCCTGTACTAAAAGTGAAAAGATCATCATTCTTTCTGATATTACCGGCAGGGTGATATCGCAAAATACCACGGGTGATAAATCAGTTAATATTTATACGGGAAATCTGACAAGCGGAATTTATATTATTGAAGTCATTTCAGGTAATGAACGGATAGTGAAAAAGATGATAAAGCGTTAATCAGAATAAAATAGTGCCGGCATAAAAACCGTAAGTTTATGTATGATCGTCTTTAAATAATTTTTTTAACTTGCATCAGGTTTTTATAAGAGAAATAATTCAGGACATTTGCTTAGCTGCCTTTTAAGGTATGTTTTCCGGGGAAAATAACCAGGTATTAACTAAAGTATAGTAAATGGAACGAAAAGATTTTTTTAAGAACATCTGCAAATACGGACTATGTTCGTGTGCAGCATATACGGTCTTTAGCCGGGAAGCAATAAGTGCTTCCACGGATGACCAGGACCAGGAACTTAAGAACCTGCAATGGAAACTGGACTTTATAAATAAAAGGTTTGCAAAACTGCTGGAGATCTTTGATACATCCCTGAACAAAAGGAAAAAAGCTGAGATCCTGGAGAAACTGGGCCGTGAATGCGCAAAGGAATTTAAAGCGGATGCGATAAAGCATAAGGGGGACGTTGAAGGCTACCTTGATGAGATAGAGAAAAAATATGTGGAAAGGGCGGAATATGATAAGGAAAAGGGTATTATACGGATTTTTGACAAGGAAAGGGAGAAATGCTTTTGTCCGTTTATAGATGGCTCCCTGGCAGATTCAGATACGCTGTGTTATTGTTCGGTAGGGTGGCAGAAGGAAATATATGAAACGCTCACAGGTAGGCCGGTTGATGTGAAAGTTACTGATTCATTGCTGAAAGGTGGTAAAAGATGCAGTTTTGAAATCCTTGTCAGTTAAGAATAACAGAACATAATATATTCGGATAATCTCAATTCACACACTATCAGTTTTCATGAGTTACAGGATATATACCATTCCTATG
>CAZBUF010000384.1:0-3082 GCA_964495025.1 uncultured Bacteroidales bacterium
GGCCATAATATTTATCTTAATTTATTATATTATACTTTTAGAAAATGAAAATACTATATTATGAATGTTTTGCCGGCATCAGCGGTGACATGAACCTTGGGGCGATGATCGATATAGGAATTAAGCCTGATTACCTTAAAAAGGAGTTGGAGAAACTTGGTCTTAAAGGTTATGAGCTGAAAATATCCAAAGGACAGAGAAAAGGTATCTCGGGAACAAAGGTGGATGTGGTGATAAAACACCCGGGAAAAGATTCGTCTCATGGCCATAAAGAGCATCATCACAGGAACTTTAGTGATATTAAGAACATTATTGATAAAAGCAGTTTAAATGACAATATAAAAAATCTGAGCCTTAAAATTTTCGGCAAGGTTGCTGAAGCTGAAGCTAAGGTTCATAATAAGAACATCAATGAGATATTTTTTCATGAGGTCGGAGCTATAGACTCCATTGTTGATATTGTTGGTGCGGCAATCTGTATTGATTACCTGAAACCTGACATGATATACAGTTCAACAGTTGAGTTAGGCGGTGGGTTCGTGAATTGCGCGCACGGCACTTTGCCAATACCTGCACCTGCATCAGTTGAAATATTAAAAGGCGTGCCCGTGAAAAAAAGTAATATTGATTACGAAGCTGCAACTCCCACAGGTTCAGCAATTCTGGCTGCCTGTGTAAATGAATTTACCGACAGGATAAATTTTATTATTGAAAAAACCGGTTATGGCATTGGCGATAAGGATGAGGAGATACCTAATCTGTTAAGAGTGTACATCGGGAAATCCATAACTGAAGGTTCAGTAGAAAAAAGCTCATCATCAATAATTGAATGTAATATTGATGATATGAATCCTGAATTTTATGATTATATAATTAATTTATTGTTTGATGCAGGGGCAAAAGACGTTTATATTACTCCTATTATTATGAAAAAGTCAAGGCCTGCTGTTACACTTAGTGTTCTTTGCAAAAGCAGTTCGGAAAAAGCTGTAGAGGAAATACTCTTCAGGGAAACCTCATCACTGGGATTAAGAAAGCATACAGTGGAAAAAATAATGCTTAAAAGGAAAATTGATTCTGTAACAACAAAGTACGGAAAGGTAAAAATCAAATCAGCTTTTTATAATGATACGCTTGTAAAATCAAAACCGGAATATGAGGATTGTATAAAGATCGCTAAAAAGGAGAATATACCTATTAAAGAAGTTTACAATATAGTTGAGAGATTACTTGGTGAAAAAGATGGAAGAAATAAAAAATAATGCGAAATATATTCAGCTCATTAAATATCTGAAAGGCCTTAAAAGTGCTGCTGTAGCCTTTTCCGGAGGTGTTGACAGTACATTTCTGCTTGCTGCAGCTAAAGAAGCCCTGGATGATAATATTACTGCATTTACTGTAAAAACACCCTACATACCTGACTGGGAAATAGATGAAGCAAAACAGATTGCAGATAAACTTAATGTTAAACATATACTGATCAACGCAGAAATAAGCAAAGCAATTGCTTATAATCCTGAGAACAGATGTTATTTATGTAAAAAATTTCTTTTTGGCAGGATATTGAATGAAGCGGAAAAACTTAATATAAATTATGTGGCCGACGGCACTAACTATGACGATATGTATTATCACAGACCCGGACTAAAAGCTTTGAAAGAACTGGAGATAAAAAGCCCTATCCTGGAAAATAAAATAACAAAAGCAGATATACGCAGCTTTTCAAAATCATTGAACCTGCCAACATGGGATAAACCCGCCTATGCCTGTCTGCTTACAAGAATACCGTACAATACTGAAATAAGGGAGGAAAAACTCAGGCGCGTCGAACAGGCAGAATTGTTCCTGATGAAACTTGGTTTTAAGGGTGTTCGTGTACGAAGCCATAATGATCTTGCAAGGATCGAGATAAACAAAAGCATGTTTAATAATATCTTCAATAGTGATCTGAATATAAAAATTGTTGGTAAACTGAAGGAAATGGGTTTTAAATATGTTACACTTGATATTGAAGGTTACAGAACGGGAAGTATGGACATATAGGGGGACAGCCTCCTTTAAGAGGGGACAGCCTCCTTTTTTGTGGTTTATAAAGGGGACAGACACAAGGGGGACAGACATAAGGGAGACAGACACTTTTAAAATTCTAGATGTAAAATTATTTAATTATAGAAATCTCAAAAAATAAATAACAAAATGAATCCGGAAGAATTAAAAAAAATACTGGAAGAGGTCAGGGCCGGTAAATTAAATATTGACGAAGCAATTGGCCGGTTAAAAGACTTCTCGTACAAGGACCTGGGACATACCAAAATTGATACTCACCGGGAACTGCGTACAGGATATCCTGAAGTGATATTCTGTTCAGGAAAAACGGTAAGTCAGCTGCGGGATATTGTCAGCTACATGCTTGAAGGCAACAACAATATTCTTGCTACAAGGGCTACTGAAGAAATGTTTGACGCAGTGAGGCAAATATGTGCTGACGCAGAATTTAACGCTTTGGCCCGTACAATAACCATCAGGAGAAAAGAGCTGAAGATACCTGAGACAAATGTCTCAGTAGTATCTGCAGGAACTTCCGATATTCCCGTTGCCGAAGAAGCGGCCGTTACTGCCGAATTTTTCGGAAATAAGGTAGATCGTGTGTATGATGTGGGTGTTGCAGGTATTCACCGGCTATATGACAAGCTGGATAAAATCCGCAAGTCGAGGGTAATAGTGGTTGTTGCAGGAATGGAAGGGGCTCTTCCCAGCATAGTAAAGGGGCTTGTGGACAAACCTGTGATCGCCGTACCCACGAGCATAGGGTATGGTGCCAATTTTAACGGCCTGTCAGCACTGCTTGGCATGCTCACAAGCTGTGCCAGCGGGGTTACAGTAGTAAATATAGACAACGGCTTCGGCGCCGGATTTACTGCCAGTATGATCAACAGGATGTAAGTTCTATTGCTCTATTGTTCTATTGCTAAATTGCTAAATTGCTCTATTGTTCTATTGCTCTATTGTTCTATTGCTAAATTGCTAAATTGCTCTATTGTTCTATTGCTCTATTGTTCTATTGCTAAATTGCTAAATTGCT
>CAZBUF010000385.1:0-15165 GCA_964495025.1 uncultured Bacteroidales bacterium
ATCTTATATCCTTCATCATGCAGAATATTACCCAGAACCTGCAGATTCTTTTTATTATCATCAACAATAAGAATAGTATTTAAGACTTTTGTATTTTCTTTCTCCATAGTACTAACATTTTTTAAGCGGGTTTTTCCGTTCCGGATGATTTAATATTTTCAATGATATAATGAAATTCATTAATTGTCAGTTTTATCTTATCAATATCAAAAGACTGAATACTTTCATTTAATTTGCCGGCATAGTCTGACAGGTACTGAACATTAAATTGCTTTGCCAGTTCATGAATTCCTGCAGCAAATTCTTCTGTCTCAAATATAAGAATGTCATCTTTTATTTCCTCCCACTTAGGAAGATGATTTGTGTTAATCTCGAGGATCAATTTTTCCCTCTCAGTCTGGCCAAGGTTTTCAATTGATTTGGATATCCTTTCCGTGTCATGCTTTTCCGCTTCATATGACTCTTTATATTTTAAATACTTCTTTAATTCATGAGTAATTTGTGATTTCTTAACAGGTTTTGGTAAGAATCCGTTAAAATATTTTTTTGACACCTTATTATCAAAACCCAGCACTGAGGCTGTAAATGCTATTATAGGAACATCTTTATTTTTAAGGACATTACGTATATATCTTGCGGTTTGCACTCCGTCCATTTCGGGCATGCGCATATCCATGATAATAATGTCAGGATCGCAGTTACGTAGTTTTTCAACAGCTTCCTTTCCGTTCAGTGCCTCGATAAAACTTACATCCCCGCTAATAAGGCTTTTAACGGTTTCGATGTTACTTTTTATATCATCAACTATCATTACCGATGATTGTTGAAATTCAACACTATGATATTCCTGGTCCGATTCATGCAGGAATGATGTGCCCTCTTCCGATACTTTAACTTCCGGCAAAATAACATTAAATACTGATCCCTTCCCCTGCAGGCTGGTCAATTTTATCCTGCCATTCATCTTTTCAACAAGCCTTTTACATATTGTAAGTCCCAATCCGGTGCCCCCGTATTTTCTGGTGCTTTGTCCCTTTTGCTGGCTAAATGCATTAAAAATAGCTTTCTGCTGGTTAGCAGGTATGCCTATACCTGTATCTTCTATTGAAATCTGCAGGTTTATGGTCATATCATCTTTACCTGCCTCCCCAAGGACACTCAGCTTAATATACCCGTCCTCAGTAAATTTGATAGCATTACCGACAAGGTTGAGTAATATCTGGCGTAATCTTACCTCATCGAGGATAAGCATATGCGGAATATCCTTCTCCACCTCCACTTCAATCAGCAGCCCTTTCTCATTTGCTTTCTGCATAAATATCTGCTTTATCTCCTGCATTATTGTCCTTATTTCAGCAGGTTCAAGATGCAGCTCAAGCTTATTTGCCTCTATTTTTGAGAGATCAAGGATATCATTTATCAATGAAAGAAGTATTTCACCGCTGGAGTGAATGGTCTTAAGATGCCCACGGTATGCAGGATCATTTATCTTGGTTAGCAGTGATTCGGTAAGCCCCAGAATTGCATTCATCGGGGTTCGTATCTCATGTGACATATTCGCGAGGAACTCGCTCTTTGCCTTGTTTGCCTCAATAGCTTTCTCTTTTGCTTTTTTCAGATCCTTTTCGTATGATTTCCTTTCTGACATATCTCTGATCAGGGTAATTACTTCATTCTCATTTATTTTCTCAAATCTTCCTTCAAAATCCTTTACTTCCTTCTCCACGGGCAACTGATACTCTATAACATATTCCCCTTTGTCTGTGCAATTTCTTATTGCTTCCATTATAAGTCCGTTAAGTTCTTTGGAAACAAATTCCCTGATATTCCTGTTAAGGATCTTATCACCGGCGAACATTGGCAGCTGCTCTTTCCGGGCACTCTTATAATCCAACAGTACTCCATCCTTATTTAAATGTAAAACAAGGTCGGGAATTGAGTTCAATATGGCTTTGGTGGTCTGTTCACTATCAATAAGTGATCTTTCGATTTTCCTTCTCTGGCAGGCATTTGTTATAATGCCGGTCACGCTTCTTAAAAGCTCCAGATCATGTTTCGACCATTCCCTGTATTCCCTGCATTCATCAATGCCTACAAATCCGCTATATTTCGCATTCTCATAAAGGGGGAAAGCAAGAATCGCTTTTACGCCCCTCTTATCCAGAAAAGCCCTTACATCGTCAGGAAAATATTTTATGTCAGATGAAAAAATATGCTTATCCTGCTCAATCATTTTTTGCCATGAGGGGATCCTGCTATACATCACAGAATCTGAACCGATCAGGGATTTAACACCCTTGTTACACCATTCATAGGTATTCTTTGTTGTTTTACCGTCACCGGAATCCTCAAACATATAAACACGGCTTACATTGATATTATTACCAATGATCCCAAGCACCTTATTGATGTTTATCTCAAAATCAACAAGGCTGTTGAATGTCATTGATATCTCCGAGATCACTTCCTGCTGGTTAAGACTTTTTATAAGTTGCCGTCCCTGTTCTTTCAAACGTTTTTCCGCTCTTTTAAGCTCTGATATGTCAATAAGTGCTTCCAGCAGAACATCCTCTCCTCCCAGTCTGATGGGTATTGCAGTCTTAAGTACAGGTATTTCATCTCCCCCGGCGCCTTTAACGGTCCCCTCTGATGTATCAATAGACTTCTTCAGGTCCCAGATAGGGCATTCATTCTGATCACTATAGGAAATGCAGTTAATACATTTCTCCCCGATGATTTCCGTACTTTCCTTTCCGATTAACTTCCGGGCACTTTTATTTACCTTCCTGATAATTTTATCCTTCCCTACTATGATAATGCCAAAAGGCAGGTTTTCAACTATCGTCTCTGTGGTCTGCAGGCTTTGCTTTAATTCCTCCTCCGCCTCCTTCCTGTCAGTAATATCTATCATAACTCCCCTCACTCCTATTGCCTGTTTGTTCTCTATTATAGGGTTAATATGAAGTATTACAGGAAATCTTATATTATCGCGTGTAACGATATAGTATTCTTCAGGACCTGATTGCAGGTCGGCCAGCCGGTCTTTAAAATATTTCTTTGCCCTATTTTTCTCTTCGGCTGCAAAGATGTTAATTATATTTAATCCCTTGTTTATATCGTCATAAGAATAATCCAGCCTCTCCAGGGCAAACTGGTTAGCATAAACAGCATCACCATTTAAGTCTGTCTCAAAGATCATTTCGGGTAACAGCTCCATCAAATCGCGGAACTTTTTCTCACTCCTAATTAAATTATGTTCGGTCTGCTTATTGTCAGTAATATCTTTTATTGAGGTAATGACGCGTGCCACTACTTCGTTCTCGTCCAATACGGGGCTTTTTCTTATCTCAACAATAGTCTCATCATTCAACCGAACCTCCTCATAGTATATTTCCTCGCCGGTTCTAAGTACCAGTATATAATCACTCACTTTAAAACCGTCAAGGTTATTTGAAAATATATCCACTGAATTCCCCAGTGTCGGCTCATTAATACCCACTCTGCGGTTAAACTCCTTCAAAGCCTTATTCTCAAGGATCACGTTAAGATCACGGTCAATAACAAAAATACTTTCCTTAAGGGCGTTAAAAGACGAATAATATATCTTTTTTGAACGTAATATCTGCTTTTCGTAAAAATTCGTGCTCTTTACTTCCTTGCTTAACTTCTTATTAAGCTTAACAAGCTTGTTTTCTTTGTCCTTAAGCTCTCCATGTAATTTATTTTTTGCAACTGCAACATGAATATTTATTTCCAGAGCCTTGTAATTCAGGGGCCTTTCAAGGATCGTACAAAGATCATTTGCTTTTATTGTCCTGCCAGGTTCTTTGTCTTCCTTCCCTGCAATAATAATAGCAGGTAATTCCAGGGAGGACACGATCTTATTAATAGCATCAGGATCATACTTATTCCCTGACGGACTGATATTAAAAAGCAATAAATCAGGTTTGTATTTTTTTGCGAATTTAATCGCCCCCTCCTCACAATCACAAATACTGAGATCATACCCCATGGGCGACAGCTTATTTTTCAGATAATTATCCCGTGCCCTATTGCTGCCAATTATTAATAGCCTGATACCAACTGCTTTCATAAATAAAATTATTATCTAAAAGTTACAAAATTTTAATATCAATGCAAAAGATAATAATAATAACTGACAGGCTTTTTCGAGCTCAGGTTTGAACCTGACAAGCCCGGTTATTTTACTCTTAGATGCGGAGAGCGGGCGTTGATGTATATATCTCCCGGAGACAGCATTTATCTTACTCTGAACACTGACCAGTTTGATGAGACATTAAAATTTTCAGGAAAAGGCGAAAGAGTAAATAACTACATCATAAATAAATATTTGCTGAATGAAAAAATGGAAGATGAGATCAACTACGAAGAGTTATGCCTCTCAGGAGAAGAAAAATTTAAAAGCCGTGCAGACTCCCTGATGTCAGTTCTTGAAAATAATTTCGCACAATGCGTCAAAACATTCTTGATGCCCGGGCATTAAGGCCATCTGAAAATGTAAGTGAAGTTCTGTATAATCTGGAAGGAATATAAACGGGAGAGATACGCTGTCCCTATTTCTATTTCCGTTCCCACTCGAAACCATTTTTAGTATCCTTAACGATAATTCCCAGGTCTTGCAATTGTTCCCTTATCTTATCCGACGTGGCAAAATCCTTTCTGTCCTTTGCTTCTATCCTCAGCTTCAGTAACATCTCAACCAGCCCGTCGCTGAGCTTATCATCACCGGGTAAGGTCTTTTCCTCATCTTTTAATCCCAGGATATCATAAACAAAGGTATGATACAGTTCTTTCATGTTTTTCAAATCATCCTTGTTTATGGACTCCTTGCCGTCATGTACAGAGTTGATAATCTTTATCCCGTTAAAAATATGGGAAATTGCAACAGGGCAGTTCATATCATCATCCATAGCCTCGCAGCAACTGTCTTTCAGTTTATTTACATCAATAGTTGATTTACGTGACGGTTCAATTTTTTCCATGGTGCGAATACCATGCATCAGGCGCTCAAGCCCCTTTTCCGCAGCCTGCAATGCTTCATTTGAAAAATCCAGTGTGCTCCTGTAATGTGCCTGGAGGATAAAAAACCTCACTGCCATGGGAGAATAAGCTTTGTCCAGGGCATCATGGGCCCCGGAAAACAGTTCATCAAGAGTAATTGAATTATGCAGCGATTTGCTCATTTTCTGCTCCTTGATATTGATCATATTATTATGAACCCAGTATTTCACATTTTGTTCCCCCAAAACCGCTGTCGACTGCGCAATTTCACATTCGTGGTGCGGGAACAGTAAATCCAGCCCTCCACCGTGAATATCAAATTTCTCTCCCAGGTACTTTATCCCCATTGCTGAACATTCAAGGTGCCAGCCCGGATAACCATCGCTCCATTCCGAGGGCCAGCGCATAATATGTTCCTCATCTGCCTTCTTCCATAACGCGAAATCCAGGGGATTCCTTTTTTCATGGGTGCCGTCAAGCTTACGCGTATTGCCTAACAGGTCATCGATCTTACGTCCTGACAACCTGCCGTAGTTATATGATTTGTTATATTTCTCAATATCAAAATAAACTGACCCGTTCACCTCATAAGCAAAACCATTATTTAAAATTTTCCGGATAATCTCCTGCTGCTCAATAATATGTCCCGATGCATGAGGTTCAATGGAGGGGGCCAATACATTCAGCATGTCCATACTCTTATGGTACTGATTGGTATAATACTGTACCACTTCCATCGGTTCGAGTTGCTCCAGCTTCGCTTTTCTTAATATCCTGTCCTCACCTTCACTTTCAATCTCATCCTCAAGATGGCCCACATCGGTGATGTTCCTTACATACCTTACTTTATACCCCAGGTATTTTAAATACCGGAACAGGACATCAAAAGTTATTGCTCCCCTTGCATGCCCCAGATGAGGGTAATCATAAACTGTCGGCCCGCATACATAAATGCCCACATGTGGCGGACTAACCGGCGTAAAAAGTTCCTTGCTCCTTGATAAGGTATTATAAATACAAAATTTATGCTGCATTAGTTAAGTTTAAATAGTAAAGTAAGATTTTATAAAATTAATAATAAATATCTATCATGGATATTTTTATAAATTTTTGATAATAAGAAATCATTCAGAAAATGCGCGGGAACATAAATTTTTGTAACTTGTGTAATTAAACTTATTAAATATTAAGTTGTTATATATATAAACCCTGATCATGAAACAAAGAATAGCTTTTTTTGACTCCAAGCCTTACGATAAGGAATCATTTAATAAGTTAAATGAGGAATACGGCTTCGACATCAAATATTTCAGGTATCATCTTGCCATGGAGAATATTGTACTGGCGCAAGGCTTTGATGTTGTTATTATATTTGTTAATGACATCATTAACTCTGAAATAATTGCCAGGCTTGTTGAATACGGGGTTAAACTTATAGCGCTTCGTTGTGCAGGATTTAATAATGTTGATCTTAAAGCTGCCATGAACAGGATTAAAGTAGCCAGGGTCCCAGCCTATTCGCCGAACGCCATTGCCGAACATTCGGTAACACTTATGCTGGCATTAAACCGTAAGATCCACCGTGCCTACTTCAGGACAAGAGATTCGAATTTCTCACTGGACGGGCTGCTGGGGTTTGACATGTATGGAAAAACCGCCGGGATAATTGGTACAGGGAGGATAGGCAAAGCATTAATAAAAATACTGCGCGGCTTTGAGATGAATGTACTGGCATTTGACAAACATCAGGATGACGATTACGCAGGTAAGCTGAATTTCAAATATGTCGGGCTTGACGAGCTTTTTATGAAATCGGATATCATATCACTCAACTGCCCCCTGACGAAAGAAACCGAGTTCCTTATAAATAAAAATAACATAAAAAAGATGAAAGACGGCATTATGATAATTAATACCGGGCGCGGGAAGCTCATAAAGACATATGATCTTATCCAGGCATTAAAATCCGGGAAGATCTCGGCTGCCGGACTTGATGTTTATGAGGAAGAAAGCGAATACTTTTTTGAGGACCTGTCCAACAGGGTACTCACAGATGATATCCTTGCCAGGCTTTTATCATTTAATAATGTAATTATCACATCACACCAGGGATTCTTCACCAAGGAAGCGATGTATAATATCGCCAGAACAACAATGGATAACATAAAAGATTTTGCTGATGGCAAAGAATTAGTTAACGAAGTATGCTATAAGTGCCCATAATTAGTTTACTTTGTAAGCTTACTATTATAAAATATGCGCAAAAAGAAACAAAAAAGAAAAAATTCTGCCCTTTATAACAAAAAGACACTAACGAACAGTATTCTTGGTATTTTCTCGAATAACCCGAGGAAAACCTATAATTATAAGCAGATAGCCAATCATTTACTTATTAAAAATTCTGATGAGAAGAGATTGATCATACAGATACTTGGTGACCTGCAACAATCAAATGATATTGAACAGATCTTTCACGGAAAATATAAACTCAAATCGAGTGCGGGCCATGTTGTAGGGAAGGTAGATGTTGCACGTGGAGGTTATGCCTTTGTCAGCTCGGAGTCACTGTCGGATGATGTTTTTATATCACAAAGGAACCTCAACCGTGCTCTTAATGGTGACATTGTTAAGGTATACCTCTATGCAAAAACGAAAAGCCGGGGGCCCGAGGGTGAAGTTATTGAGGTCATTGAAAGGGCCCGGGATACTTTTGTGGGTATTGTAGAGGTAAGCCCTGACTTTGCCTTTCTGTCACCTGACAGTCGCCAGATACCCTATGATATTTTTATACCTGTT
Source organism: uncultured Bacteroidales bacterium (assembly GCA_964495025.1). Classification (GTDB taxonomy): domain Bacteria; phylum Bacteroidota; class Bacteroidia; order Bacteroidales; family UBA10428. Next base: position 7,819 of record CAZBUF010000385.1, read on the forward strand.
GACAAGCTGAACGGCGCTGAGGATGGCCAGAAAGCAATAGCTAAAATCACCGGCTGGCCGAAAAATGTAAAAAATCCCATTGGTGAGATCGTTGAAATTCTTGGTGAGCCGGGGGCACATGAAACGGAGATGCATGCCATCCTTGCAGAATACGAGCTTCCATATAAGTTCTCCGAAGACATACATGCTGAAGCTGAGAAGATCCCGGATAAGATAACAAATGAAGATTATATTACAAGACGTGATTTCCGTAAGATCACGACCTTCACTATCGACCCTGAAGATGCCAAAGATTTTGATGATGCCCTGTCACTGCAAAAACTTCCTGATGGCCACTGGGAAGCAGGCATACACATAGCAGATGTGGCACATTATATTAAGCCCGACACGGTGCTTGATAATGAAGCTTTTGCAAGAGGGACATCAGTGTACCTTGTTGACAGGGTAGTGCCCATGCTGCCGGAAAGGCTGTCCAATAATATATGCTCGTTGCGCCCTGAAGAGGAAAAACTTTGTTTTTCAGCAGTATTTGAACTTGATGATAATGCCAATGTCATTAAAGAATGGTTTGGAAGGACCATCATTTATTCTGACAGGAGATTTACATACGAAGAAGCACAGCAGATAATTGATACGGGGAAAGGCGACCTGCATGACGAACTGCTAAAAATGAACCAGCTTGCACAAAAACTCAGAAAAGAAAGATTCAGGAACGGAGCGATAGACTTTGAACGTGACGAGGTGAAATTTGAGATTGATGATGAGGGGCGCCCCCTGAGGATAAGTTTCAGGGAACACGGCGAGTCAAATGAGCTTGTTGAAGAATTTATGCTGCTTGCAAACAAAAGGGTGGCCATGTTTATCGGCGATGTTGCTGAAAAGAAAGACAAAAAAACATTTGTTTACAGGATACATGACAGGCCGAACCTGGAAAAACTTGAGAAATTCTCACATTTCATAAAGAGATTCGGTCATTCGCTGAACCTCTCGTCAAACAAAAAGATATCGGAATCAATGAACCGCCTTTTGGCTGACGTAAAGGGAAAGAACATCCAGGATATGGTGGAGACCCTTGCCCTGCGAACAATGGCAAAAGCCGAATATTCAACTGACAATATCGGCCATTACGGACTGTCATTTAAGTTTTATACACATTTCACCTCACCTATAAGGAGATACCCTGATATTATGGTACACCGGCTGCTGGCCGATTATCTTTCCGGGGGGCAGTCAAAAAATACAAAGATAATTAATAAGAAATGCCGCCATTCTTCGGATATGGAACAACGTGCCGAAGAGGCCGAAAGAGCATCTATAAAATATAAACAGGTAGAATTTATGCTCGACAAGGTGGGAAAACACTTTGAAGGGATCATCTCCGGGGTTACCGAATGGGGCATCTATGTTGAGATCATTGAAAATAAATGTGAGGGCATGGTGCCTATAAGAGAGCTGACGGATGATTTTTATGAGTACGATGAAGACAGTTATAGCATAACAGGCAGGCACACGAAAAAAAAATATCAGCTTGGTGATCCTGTTAAAGTTGAGATACTAAGAACGAACCTTCCTAAACGGCAGCTGGATTTTGCCGTTGTTGAATAATACTGTTAATAACAAAGCCTTAACAAGCTTTCATTTCTTAAGCCCAATTATTAACTTGATCCCCGAATAAGCGCCATAAAATGGTTTTAAATTATATATGGATAGGGTTCTTCCTCGTGGGCTTTGTTGTTGCTGTCCTGAGAGTAGCAGGATATTACTTCCGTGACTTTTTTGCCGAATACCTGAATATCATCTTTGACAGGGCCGACCTTGAAGTATTCACATCTATCGTGAACAGCACATTTGAGATGGCCGGGACCTCGGTAAGAATATCTATCTACCTTATAGGTGTTATAACGTTATGGCTGGGAATAATGAAGATCGGTGAAAAGGGGGGCGCTGTGAGTTCGTTATCAAAGCTTGTGGCCCCGTTTTTCAGGAAGATCTTTCCTGACCTGCCGGAGGACCATCCTGCCATGGGCTCGATACTTATGAACTTCTGTGCAAATATGCTTGGCCTTGACAATGCTGCCACTCCGTTAGGACTGAAGGCCATGAAGGAGCTGCAGCAGATAAATCCCAAAAAAGATACTGCCTCCAACTCAATGATAATGTTCATAGTGCTTAACACGTCGGCACTGACAATTGTCCCTGTAAGCATCATGGCTATAAGGGCAGCAAGCGGGGCCAAAGATCCTACCGATGTGTTCGTCCCCCTGCTTCTTGCAACTTACTTCTCCACCCTCGCCGGTCTGCTGGCAGTGTCGATAGTACAAAAGATAAACCTTCTTAACAGGGTGGTACTGGCTTATCTCGGGGGCATCACAATATTTGTCACACTGGTGATCCTTTACCTTAACAGGCTTGACCAGCCACATGTTGAGGTGATCTCGAGGCTTGCCGGCAATTTTATACTTTTTCTGTTCATAGTATCATTTATATGGGCGGGATTAAGAAAAAAGATAAATATCTATGAGTCCTTCATTGAAGGGGCAAAAGAAGGGTTTGAGGTGGCCATAAAAATCATACCCTACCTCGTTGCCATGCTCGTTGCCATAGGGGTGTTCCGCGCATCAGGGGCAATGGATTTCATTATCGGGGGACTAAGTAAATTTTTTGGCTGGCTTGGTGTAAATACCGATTTTATCCCTGCCCTGCCTACAGCATTTATGAAACCGCTCAGCGGCAGCGGAGCACGGGGGTTGATGATCGAGGCGATGCAAAATTATGGCCCTGACTCGTTCGTTGGCAGGCTGGCATCAACATTCCAGGGTTCAACAGAGACCACTTTCTATACGCTGGCCGTATATTACGGGGCAGTTAATATCCGTAAAACAAGGTATACCGTTTCCTGCGGACTTATTGCCGACCTCGCGGGGATAGTTGCCGCGATATTTATCGCTTACCTGTTTTTTCATTGATATGTGAAAAGGGGACGAAAGGGGGACAGCGCCAAGGCGCTGTCCCCCTTTCCTTATACAATGATCCTGTATCCCAGGTCTTTGGAAAGGTTTTTTTTGAGGTTATTCAGCAGTATATATTTCTGCTGAAGCAAAGAGATACTGTCAGCATCATTATTCTCCTGTGCCGTCTTCAGCTTCTTCTGTGTTTCTTTGATCATATCCAGCACTTTTTTATTCTTAAAAGCATTGATCGCTTCCGGCACGGTCTCCTTAAGCTTCATATCCTCGGTTTCAACAAACGAGTCGTGCTTCTCCCATATCTTGCTGAGGTCGTAAGCTGAAGTAACAAGGTCCACTGCTATCCTGCTGACATTCTCGTTGGGATGGTGAATGAAATATTTTTCAACCACAGGATCCTCATCACTTAAATGCTGTTTTATCTCTTCATACATGATCTTATATACAGGATGTGTGAATTCCAGCTCATCTGCCCCAAGCTCAAAAATGATATGCTGTGCCACGGTCATCTCTTTCTCCCTGCCTGTCTGCTTATTTATAACGGATATCTTATTATTCCCGAAATTTAGCAGCAACCTCACAATATCCTTTTCAACAACATATCTTTCCGTATCCGGAACAACGGTGCTCCTCCCTGTAATCTTCTCTTCAGGTATCTTATAGTCGTAGCCTCTTCTCCTGTAGCTTTCCTCCGCCCTCTGCCTCCTTATCCTGTTTATCTCGGTATAAAGGATCTTCTCGTCCACGTCGAGTATCCTGCCACATTCCCTGATATATACCGTGCGGGTAATGCTTCCGGGGATAGCCGCTATTGAACGGACGATCTCTGTGATCAGCGTTGCTCTTTTCACGGGGTCGGCCTCCGCCCCCTTTTTCAGTAACCTTGTTTTAAAGGATATGAAATCGTTCTCATTTTCTTTTATATAATCCAGCAGTTCGCCGGAGTTCTTTCCCCTGGCGAATGAGTCGGGGTCCTGGCCATCAGGCAGTAAAAGGACCTTCACGTTCATATCCTCTTCGAGTATAAGGTCGATTCCCCGCAGTGATGCTTTTATCCCAGCCTCATCACCGTCAAAAATTACCGTTATATTTTTCGAGAACCGTTTGATAAGTTTTATCTGCTGCGGCGTGAGGGCCGTTCCTGATGAAGCCACAACATTTTCAATCCCTGCCTGGTGCATCGATAATACATCGGTATACCCTTCAACAAGGTAACAATTATCACTTTTTATTATCGCCTGCCTGGCAAAGAACAAGCCATATAAAACGTTGCTCTTATGATAAATTTCCGATTCCGGGGAATTGATATATTTCGCAGCTTTATCTGCTGATTTAAGTATGCGCCCTCCAAACCCTATTACCTGACCTGATAGACTGTGAATAGGAAACATAACCCTCCCGTGAAACCTGTCGAATGTAAAATTCTCATTTTGTATGGTCAGTCCTGTTTTCACCAGGTAATCAAGCTTATATCCCTTATCCAGCGCTGTTTTTGTGAAAGCATCCCTTTGTTCGCGCGAATACCCCAGCTGAAACTTACTGATGATATCGTCCCTGTAGGACCTCTGGTGAAAATAGCTCGTCCCCACAGCCTTACCTTCCTCAGTATTGTTTAAATTTTCGATGTAGTACTTATGTGCGTATGTACATACTGCCAGCAGGCTCTCCCTCTCATTCTTCTGCTGTATTTCCTCCGCTGACTGCTCCTTTTCAACTATCTCGATATTATATTTTTTTGCCAGGTACTTTAATGCCTCGGGGTACGACAGCTTCTCATGCTCCATTAAAAATGTCACTGCATTTCCCCCTTTGCCTGAGCTGAAGCATTTAAATATCCCCTTTGCAGGACTCACAAAAAATGACGGGTCTTTCTCATCAGTAAAGGGGCTGTATCCTTTGAAGTTCTGTCCTGCTTTTTTAAGCTTGACAAATTCACCCACTACCTCCACAACGTCAGCTGCAGTGAATATCTTATCTATTGTTGCCTGGTCAATCATAAAAACAGGTAAGGTTAAAAGTCTCCGGCTATCCGGTAAATAATTACGAGTGCATAAAGTTGCAAAAATAATGTCAGCCATCATTTATTTATCCTGAATTATCTATGAACAAGATTTCAATAAAAAATTGTTGATAGTGAAAATTTTAACATTTCTGCAAGGCATTAATTTCTACATCGAGATGCTTATATTTTATTTTTATCCTATATTTGAGCCCTGAAATTGATATGAAACTTAATAATACCCGGTTAAAGTAATTTAATAAACCCTGTATCTTTCAGTTTATGGACACTAAAAAAACCCCGATAAAGCCTGAAAACAGGAAATTACTGTTAGGATTGGATATAGGTTCGATATCCCTTAATACTGTTTTACTGGATGAGGATTTTAATATCCTTGAAAATTTCTATGATTACTGTCATGGACAGCCATTCCTTGTATTAAAAAAGAGGCTTGAATCGATTCTTGAGAGGCATGATCCTGAAAATATATTATCAGTAGCGCTTACCGGCAGCGGGGGAAAGCTGGGGGCCACACTTATCGGCGGGTTATACGTTAATGAAGTAATAGCACAGTCGACCTCGGTTGCACATTATTACCCTGACACACGCACTATTATTGAGATAGGTGGCGAGGATTCAAAGCTTATCTTTATGGAAAAGGGTGAGGTAAGGGGGAAATCGCAGTTGCTTGACTTTCAGATGAACAGTATTTGTGCTGCAGGCACCGGCGCATTTCTTGATCAGCAGGCAAAAAGACTTGGTGTATCTATAGAAAAGGAATTTGGCGACCTTGCATTAAAATCCGTAAAACCTCCACGTATAGCAGGGAGGTGCAGCGTATTTGCCAAGAGCGACATGATCCACCTGCAGCAGATCGCCACTCCCGTGCATGATATTGTTGCAGGTTTATGTTTTGCCGTGGCACGGAACTTCATAAGTAATCTCGGGCGGGGTAAGGCACTTAACCCACCCATAGTCTTTCAGGGGGGAGTGGCTGCCAATGCGGGTGTTGTCAAGGCGTTTAATGAGCTTCTTGACCTCGGAAAAGATAAAATTATCATCCCCGAATATTTTGCCTCAATGGGCGCCCTGGGTGCAATTATCCATAACTTTACAACCGTAAGTGATGAAGATTCAGGTTTCAGAGGTATCAAAGGCCTCGATGATTACCTTAAATCTGATAAGAAGAATATAAATTATCTTACCCCGTTAAAAGAATCCGAAGCGGTATACAACAAAGATGTTATTTTCAAAAGTAACGGGGATGAAAAGCTGAATGTTTACCTTGGAGTTGATATCGGCTCTTTAAGTACCAATGTGGTATTAATTGATGCTGATAATAATGTTGTTTCAAGAAGGTATCTGCCTACTGCCGGCAAGCCCCTTGATGCCGTAAGGCAGGGGATCACCGAGATATATGAAGAGGTTGGTAACAGGATAGTAGTAAAAGCAGCAGGCACAACGGGCTCGGGAAGATACCTCACCGGCGATTTCATCGGCGCCGACTGCATACAGAACGAGATCACCGCCCAGGCTACTGCCGCTATTGCTTATGACCCTACGGTTGATACCATATTTGAGATCGGTGGCCAGGATTCAAAATATATAAGTATTGAGAAAGGGGTGGTTGTTGATTTTGAGATGAACAAGGTATGTGCCGCAGGGACAGGTTCTTTCCTTGAGGAACAGGCCGAGAAGCTGGACCTTAACATTATTGAAGAATTCGGGAACCTTGCACTTAAGTCACGCAAGCCATGCAGCCTTGGCGACAGATGTACGGTATTTATGGAATCGGACCTGAACTCGCAGCAGCAACGTGGTGAGATAAATGAGAACCTTGTTGGCGGACTGGCATATTCAATAGTTCATAATTACATACAAAAGGTAGTAGGCGACAAACGTATAGGCGACAAGATATTTTTCCAGGGCGGTGTTACAAATAACAAGGGAGTGGTTGCTGCTTTTGAGCAGGTCACAGGTAAAAAGATCATTGTCCCCCCGCATTTCGATGTTACCGGAGCTATAGGGGCAGCGATGCTTGCCCGTGACACTCTGAAAAACGGGGAGAAAACCCGCTTTAAAGGATTTGGCATAAGCAATACCCCTTTTGCCATATCAATATTTACATGCAAAGCATGCTCCAACCAGTGCCAGATACGCAGGGTAAAAATCGAAGGAGAGAAGAGATCACTTTACTACGGAGGCAGGTGTGAGAAGTACGAGATCGATGAAAGAAAAGGCAAAAGGACCGATATCCCCAATCTTTTTGAGCAAAGGGTGAATTTATTGATGGGAAGTTACGATGAGAATGATAATAAAGGAAACATATCCATCGGCATCCCCCGTGCATTAATGCTGTTTTACCAGCAGTTCCCCTTCTGG
>CAZBUF010000386.1:0-4009 GCA_964495025.1 uncultured Bacteroidales bacterium
TAAGAAAGGTTTTATTATCCTTTATCGTATAATCATGCATATCATAAGGTATGGCATTAGTATGCCCTGTACTTTTTTCAATGATCCCCTGTAATACCTTATCATGTTTATAGTATATCAGCGTACCCTCTTTATCCATCATATTCACCAGTTCTGTAAAGGCTCCAATATAATCCTTTATTGCAGGGAATACATTTATATGGTCCCATGCAATACCTGTAATAATACATAACTGAGGTTTGTACCAGAAAAATTTGGGTTTCGGATCAAGTGCTGAAGTTAAATATTCATCACCCTCCAGAACGGCTATTTGCGAATCTTCGCGGAAGCCTGCCATTGTTTCAAAACCCTTGAGTTGTGAACCCACCAGGTAATCAAACCTGTAATTATTATAATTCAGTATATGCATCACCATGGCAGTAACCGTGGTTTTACCATGACTCCCGCATACTGCTGCACGTGTTTTGTTTTTTGTCAGTTCATAAACATACTCGGGGTAAGAATATATCCTTATGCCCAGTTCCATTGCTTTTATAAGCTCGGGATTATCTTTCCGGGCATGCATGCCGAGAATTATATAATCAATTTCTTTTGTTATGATCCCGGGATACCAGCCCTCCTTTGCAGGCAAAAGGCCATGTTTTTTCAGCCGTGATCTTGACGGCTCAAATACCTCATCATCAGAACCGGTAACCAAATGTCCCTTCTCCCTGAGGATAATAGCCAGATTATGCATGACTGCGCCGCCAATAGCTATAAAATGTACTCTTTGCTGTCCTTGTCTGATGCTCATTCCTCTTCTTATGATTCCTTTTAAGAAAGCTAATTTAATTTCAAATTTTTTATCTGCCTGTTTTAATAAGGATAATTTCATAAAAAAATGTTGAATGACAACTAAATTTGATATCTGCTGTGGTATAAATTATGCTATGTATATTACTTTTTCACAATAAAATGTTGATAACTTGTTAGTATATGTGCTTGATTTCTCTAAAATACTGGAATAACTTCGCATGTTAAACTCGTTTATATGAAAACCAATAGTTATATTATTCTTGTAGTCGAAGATGATGAGATAAGTTGTGAGTTATTCAGGGAATTATTTTCCAAGGCCAATATAAATCATTTTCTTATCGTCAATGACGGAGAAGAGGCTATAGAGTTATGTAAAAGTAACCATGCCATAAGTCTTGTACTAATGGATATAAAGCTCCCCGGGATCAATGGTTATGAAGCAATGAGGGAGATTAAGAAGGCACGGAACAGGCTTCCGGTGATAGCCCAGACAGCATGTTTTATGAAAGACGCAAAAGAAACATATATAAATTCAGGATTTGATGACTGTTTATATAAACCTATAGATAGCCGTGAACTGATAAAATTGATTGAAAAATATCATGAACCTGTCTTAAACTAACATTTTGTGTCATTTTTCATTTCCTGCTGTAACCATATAATTCATGAAGAATTGCTTTTATCCCTTTGTGATTGTTTGCTTATTGATTAAAGTATCTTCTGCTGCACAGGAATTGCCATTGGGATATATTATTCAATATAACCAGGATTTTTCAAAGAAAAGCGCTTTAAATGATTTTAACGTATCCTGTCCGGGTTCATGGCAGGTTACCGGTGAAAATAAAAACTACTTTTTAGAATTCTCAGGACAAAGCACATATACTCCCTCTGTTAGATCCCCAAAGAATATAGGTGTGCTGTCAAAGTACATGTTTGGTGATTTTATCCTTGAAGCTGATTTTCAGCCGGCAGGCCCGGGCAATGATCAGCTTGATCTTTGTATCTTTTTTGGTTTAAGGGACTCCCTTCATTTTTACTATGTTCACCTTTTGTCAAATCCGGTTGATTCACAGAATATCTTTATTGTCAATAACGCTGATAAAACCGGGATTGCAACAAAAACAGATGCAGGAATAAAATTAAGTGGTAATAAGTGGCATAAATTAAGAGTTGAAAGAAACATAGTAACAAAAACAATAACTGTATTTGTAAATAATATGTCCAATCCGTTAATGACAGCAAAAGACAAGACATTGATCATGGGGTATACCGCATTTGGATCATTTGAAGGTTGCGGAAGGATAGACAATATAAACATCTACGCACCTACGGCAATACCTGTAGAGACTGATATTTTCACATCACAGTAAGTTTTTAAATATATCCGGGGTTAACCGCAGATACCCGCAGTTAAAAATAAAAAAATATATTTGCGCCCTACTTTTGTAATCACACGATTTAAAGTGTCGCAAAAACGAAAAGAAAGCTAAACCCTATGTTGGCAGAATATTATATTGTTTCAGTTTTTGTTATTCTTCAATTGATAATATCAGATTATCCTTTCGGCATCAGTGCGAACCACAATTCCAATGCTCCCGAAGAATATTCCATGCATTATGAAGAGGATATTCAACATATTTACATGCAAATCAACGATCCGGAACTAAATCCGGATGCCCTGTCGTATGCATTGGCAGGTTTCAGATACCTGAGACATAAAAATATTTTAACTAACGACAGTATTATAACCATTATTGATTACAGCAAATCCTCAGTTTCCGAACGCTTTTTTGTAATTGACATTAAAAGAAAAAAAATATTATTCAGGTCACTTGTAGCACATGGCAAAAACTCAGGATTTGAATATGCAACAAGCTTTTCAAATATAATATGTTCAAAGAAAAGCAGTTTGGGCTTTTTTCTCACCGGCGGGACATATTACGGCAAACATGGATTTTCATTAAGACTTAACGGCCTGGAGAATAACATCAATAATAATGCATTGGAAAGGGCAATAGTGATACATGCTGCAGACTATGTAAATAAAACATATATAAAAAACTACGGCCGCCTGGGCCGTAGTTTCGGGTGTCCTGCCTTACCCATAAATAATTATGAAAACATAATCGGTACAATCAGGAATAACAGCTGCCTGTATATTTATTATCCTGACAGGAACTATATTACAGAATCAGAAATAATAAATTTTACTGATTTTGACTGACCGGCATATTAATTAAACAGTATATCTATCTGCTTATCATCCTTCCCGTATATATCATTGAAGAAATAAATATTATTTTGGTCGTCAGCCTCACAAGTGAGATACCTGATATAAATATTCAAAGGGTCCGGTAATTCAATTTCCCTGTGTATGCCTTGAGCCAGTAACGACTTTATATATACATCATCATTATTATTCTCCCCGACCAGGTATCCGGCGAATCTTTCAGGATCCTGCAGCCTGATGCATCCGTGTGAATAAGCCCTTTCAATATTGGAAAACAGTTTCTTGCCTGGTGTGTCATGCATATATATCCTGTAGGGATTAGGAAATACAAATTTTATTATTCCCAGCGCATTTGTTCTGCTCATATCCTGCCTTATACTGTAATTAAAATTATTTGTATTTATATTTTCCCAGTCAATATCTTTATAGTTCACTATATTCTGTTTATCATCCAGCAATTTGAACTGCATCCTTTGCAGATAATCTGAGTCTCTTTTTAATTTTGGTAATATTTCATTTAAAGCTATGCTCTTAGGGACATTCCAGTAAGGATTTGTAATGATTTTTTCAATCCTGCCGGATATCAGTGGTGTCTGGGTCAGCGGGCTTCCTACTATAACATTGAATTCCTTTTGCACTTTGTTTTCTCTTACAATTTTGAGCTTATATCCGGGAATATTAACGGATATGAAATGATTTCCCGGTTCATTTTCTTTTCTCAGCCTGTTAAGATTTAACGCTATCTGGTTATACCTGTAACGTGTTGACTTTGAAAGGGCTTTTCCGGTCTTTCTATCAAGTATCCCGTTTGATTCAAGGCCGTGAAGTCTCTGATATTCCTTCAATGCAATCTCATATAACGAATCTGCCTCAGAACCGGCTTCCAGCAAATAACCCTGGCTAACAAGGACTTTTACCGCATTAATACGTGATTGCGCAGCAGATTTTCCCGGATCAGGAATCTCAATGATCTCATCATTTATT
>CAZBUF010000387.1:0-5939 GCA_964495025.1 uncultured Bacteroidales bacterium
AGGATGATTATAAAGATGCGGAGAAATGGATTAACGATATCAAACCTGAACTTAAGGAAGCGAATGAAACAAAGCAGTTTATAAATTTTCAGTCAGATGTGCCATATAATGACAGTAACTATTCGTATGACAGTATTCCTGAATTATACAGGGATAATCTGTTTAATGAGGAACAGGGGACTGTCTACGGCCCGTATTTCGAGGATGGTTCTTATATACTGGCTAAGCTGGCGGCAATAAATTATCTCCCTGATTCTGTCAGAGCAAGGCATATACTTCTCAGGGCAGATCAGCAAAACGCAAGCCAGATGTTTCAGCTGGCTGACAGTCTTAAAAACCTGCTTGTTAATGGAGCTGATTTTGCCGGACTGGCCAGAAACAACTCAGCTGATGGTTCAGCAGAGGCAGGAGGTGACCTGGGATGGTTCAGCGAGAATGATATGGCAAATATGAAATCATTGAGTGACAGTTGTTTCTTTGGTGAAAAGGGAGACATAATAATTGTACCTACACAATTAGGAATTCATATTGTTGAGATACTGAACCAGTCACTAAAAATAAAAAAAGTGCAGATCGGAGAACTCGTAAGAATAGTGGAACCCAGTGAAATAACTGACAGGGCTTATTATTCAAAAGCAAGTGAATTTGCCGGGGTAAACAATACTTATGATAAATTCAACAAAGCAGTGGAAAATCAAAATTTAATACCCCGGTTTGCCAGGGATCTGACTCCCCTTGAAAAAAACATATCGGGACTGGAAGCACCCAGAAGCCTTGTTAAATGGGCATATGATGCAAGTGAGCATGCCGTTTCAACTGTTTTTAAGTTCGGAAACAAATATGTTGTTGCTGCTGTTGATGCTGTAAGAGAAAAAGGATATGCCGATATTGATGATATCAGGGCTGAAATAGAAATTGAAGTGAAAAAGGAAAAGAAAGCACAACAGATAGTATCAAATATAAATAGTAAGCTAAAAGATGTAAATTCACTGGAAGAACTGGCATCTGCTTTGAATACTCAGGTTCTCACAGCAACAAATGTCAGATTTATAGCGCGCTCCTTTGGCACAGCCGGTGTTGAACCAAATATAATCGCATCTGCATATTCAATTGAACCTGATATTATGTCCCGGCCGGTCATTGGCAATAATGGTGTTTATGTAGTTATTACAACAACAGTTAATGAACCGGAAATTGCTGATGAACAAAGTATAATGCGTGAAAAGGGATTTATTGAAAGAAATTTTGCTACACGCGTATACTATTCTGCTTATGAGGTACTTAAGAAAAAGGCTAAAATCGAGGATCTGAGAGCCGACTTTTATTAATAAAGGCCTTTCAATCAACATTGTCGTGTAAGTAAGAATTGTCCTTATTTAATTTTGCATTTGAATCTTTATCATCAGTCAGGGAATACTTTGAGATTTTAGATTCTTCAGAATGCTTAATATTTTTCAGTGTTATGTTCCTCCTTTTATATGCCGGTTCATTTTCCAGCTGTTCAATATAATTATTGTTTTCCGGTTTGTTGAACCTTAGTTCCTTAAGTTCCTCCTGCATCTTTTTAATATTCTTTACCCTCATTGATGCTTTAATTGAATCAATGGGTTTATAGAATTTCGATGATACACTGCGCAGTTTCTCTTCCTCGTATATATCAAATTCTATCGTTCGTTGTTTAACTGCAGGATCGTCCTCTTTTTCAAATTTTACATGTTCATTTGCTTCCACAGGATGGTCTGCAATATTGCTTTTCATGTGTCCGTCATTCAGAGTAATTTTATCTATGTGCCTTTCTTTGACATATATGTCAGGAATGCTGTTCGTTCCAAAGCCGGTAGCAATTATTGTTATGTTGAGATGTGATACAAGTGATTCATCAATACTGTTACCCCATATCAGGTCGGTATCTGATCCTGTAGTATCCTGAATATAATCCTTGATTTTCTCAATCTCATCCATCGTAACCTCTTCAGCACCTGAATTAATATTAATCAGGACATTTCTTGCTCCCTTTATATCATTATCATTCAGAAGAGGAGAATTCAATGCTTCTTTTGCTGCCTGTACGGCCCTGTCTTCTCCTTCAGCCCTGGCTGAACCCATTATTGCCACGCCACTGTCCTTCATCACAGTTTCAACATCTGCAAAGTCAACATTAATGCTTCCCGTAACAGTAATTATTTCAGCAATGCCTTTTGCTGCTATTGCCAGGATATCATCTGCCTTGGCAAACGCTTCCGACACCCTGAGATTTCCATAAATTTCCCGTATCTTCTCATTGTTAATCACAAGCAGTGAATCCACATATTTTTCTATCTCTGCTATTCCTTCAAGTGCCTGGTTAATTTGCCGTTGTCCCTCATTTTTAAAAGGTATGGTAACAATAGCCACAGTAAGAATTTTCATTTCTTTTGCTGCTTTGGCTATTATCGGCGCCGCACCGGTGCCGGTACCTCCTCCCATCCCTGCGGTTATAAATACCATTTTTGTTTGTTCTGCCAGGATCTTCTTTATGTCATCAAGATTTTCTATGGCAGCCTGCTTTCCTATCTCCGGATTGTTACCTGCCCCCCTTCCTTCAGTCAATGATTTCCCCAGTTGTATCTTTCCAGGCACAGGACTGTTTGCCAGGGACTGCAGGTCGGTGTTGCAAACGCAGAAATCCACATCTTTAATTCCCTGTCTGAACATATGATTAACAGCGTTGCCCCCACCTCCTCCAACCCCTATAACTTTTATTATGGAACCCTGGTTTGTCGGAAGATCAAAATTTATTAAGTCATCCATATCTTTAAATTTTTTTTGATTAATTACATTTTTGCATCATTTTCTTCAATGAAAATAGTGCCTATATCCTTTATTAATTCAAAGAACTTGTTCTTGCTTTTTGATTTTGCTTTTTCTTCTTCCTTTATACTATCCTGCTTAAACAGGGGAGTTTTCCCCGATTCCTTATTCTCAAGAATTTCATAACCTTTAAGCAGCAAGCCAATACTTGTTGAATACATTGGTTGATTGATCTCAATAAGTGTGTCACCGGCCAATAACTCACTGGGATAGCCTATGCGAACATCCATCCCTGACCTGTAATTTACAAGCTGTGGCAAATATTTAAGCAGCGACCCTCCCCCGGTAAGTACTATTCCGGCACTTAGTTTATCCATGCAATCGGAGTTTTCAATTTCAAACAACACTGCATCAATAATCTCTTCCATCCTCGACTGGATAATATATGCGAGACTTTTAAAGGATATCTCCTTTGGTTCTCTGCCGCTTATACCGGGAATTGTCACTATTTTATCTTCCTGCGCCAGGTCACCGAGAGCAGATCCGAATTGGATCTTTAGTGCTTCGGCCTGCCGGTTAAGTATTGAACATCCTTCTTTAATATCCCTGGTAACTACATTGCCTCCAAAGGGAATTACAGCAGTATGCCTGATAACATCGTCATAATATACCGCGATATCAGTTGTGCCCCCCCCGATATCAATAAGTGCCACACCTGCCTCCTTTTCATCATCAGTTAATACTGCTGACGAAGAGGCCAGAGGTTCGAGAATCAACTGAATAACATCCAAACCAATATTTTCCACGCAATTTTTAATATTCTTTGCCGATGCTATCTGCCCTACAACAATATGAAAATTAGCCTCCAGCCGCCTTCCCGTCATTCCTACCGGATTTTTAACCCCTGTCTCATTGTCAACGATATAGTTTTGCGGCAAAACATGAATTATCTCTTCGCCAACATCAATAGGGATTTTATACATCTCAGCAATAAGTTTACGCTTATCCTCTTTAGTAATTCTTTTCTCAAATGACTCAATATTAATATAACCCCTGTTCCTGACACTTTTTATATGCTGGCCGGCTATTCCCACAAAAACATCTGAAAGCGTTAACCCCGATTGTTTTTGTACTTCTTCAACAGTAGTCCGTATAGCATTGACTGTCTCTTCAATATTAAGAACAACACCTCTTTTCACCCCTTTGGAAGGTGTTTTACTCATTCCTAATATCTCTAATTTGCCGTTATTATTTTTTCGTCCTACTATTGTTACAATCTTAGTTGTTCCAATATCTACGGCAGCTAAAAAATCATTTTTATGGTCCATAATATTATTGTTTTAAACAAATAATTTGATTTTTATACTTTACATTTATCCTGGTATATCTGTTCCAGTCAGTCTTATTAAACCACTTTAAATAAAGGGTTTCAAGTTTCTCAAACTTCTCTTCAAGATCAGTTATCTCACCAAATTCAATTATATGTGGTCCGACTCTCGGTATTATCTCAAACTCATATCTGTCATTTACATATATCTGTACTACCTGTGAACGCCAGAATTCATTATCACAGATATACTTTGCTAACCTGAATGCATCATATATCACTCTCTCCCTTTTACCCAGACTACCGGATTCATAATCCATGATGTTAACAGCCCGGTCAATATTAAAAGGTTCATGGATATGTCCGTTTATTACCAATATATAAGGACTGAATTTGTCGGATAACGGTATTACTGTGCCTTGTTCTCCAAGGTAGTAGCTTTTATTGATACTGTTGATGATCCTTACAAGTGGTTTATGCTGTACAATTTCGATATTGACTATTCCTTTTTCAGTAATATAAATTTCGGAATTGCTGATTTGCTGGTTATCCCTTAACAATGATTCCAATTCCTTCAGATTAATTTCATTTACAGGGTAACCCAATATCTTCACTCTTTTCTGCTCCAGGAGGACAACAATATCATTCTTATTAATAAATCTGTTATTCAGGCTGTCCAGTATTTTAATTTCTATTGCATTGCAGAGCAGACTTTCTTCCTTTCCCGATATAAATCCGGAAATAATGAACAAATAGGCAATTATGAGCAGCCATACAGATATTAACTTTATTTTCTTCATCTGTTGTCTGTTTTAATGCCGGAAAGTAACATCCTTACCGGCTCAACATATTGATCAATATCTCCCGCTCCCAATGTTAATAATACTTCTATGTTCCTGCTTTTTAACAGTTCCGGCAGATCTTCCTTTTTGCACAGCACCTTATCCTTTAATGTGACCTTATCAAAAATAATTCGTGATGTAACACCTTTTACCGGCATCTCCCTTGCAGGATAAATATCAAGCAAAATAAGTTCGTCAAGTTTATCAAGACTTTCAGCAAATTCATCTGCAAAATCACGTGTGCGGCTATATAAATGGGGTTGAAAAATGCCTGTTATTCTCCTGCCCGGATACAATTTCCTCACTGAATCGATAACAGCATCCAGCTCTTTGGGGTGATGTGCGTAGTCATCGATATAAACAAGGTCCCCTGTATTAATCCTGTAATCAAAACGTCGTGAGATACCGGTAAAAGTACCCAATGCATTTCTTATCGTTCCCTGGTCCACGCCGAGCAGGTATGATACTGCAGTTGCCGCTACTGCGTTTTCAACATTCACTATTCCCGGATGTTTCACTTTCAGGCCTTCAATATTCTCTGCCGGAGTAACAACATCAAAACTGTAAATATCTCTGTTCAATGTTATATTCTCAGCATAAAAATCTGCGTTCCCTGTCAATGCGTATGTATAATAATCGTAGCCCGGCTTCATGTTAAATTTTAATCCGCTTTTGGCAAGTATCTTTCCCCCCTTCACCGTTTGATTGACAAACTGTTCAAAAGCCTTATCCAGTTCAGCTTTGGTGCCGTATATATCGAGATGGTCGGCATCAACAGCTGTTACTACAGCCATATAAGGAAAGAACCTCAGGAACGATCTGTCAAACTCATCGGCTTCAGTTACCATATATTTGCTGCTTTCAGAAAAAACCAGGTTGCTGTTAAAATTCTTTGAAATACCTCCGAGAAATGCACTGCAGCCTGATTCTGACTGGCTAAGTACATATGCGATCATTGTCGATACAGTAGTTTTCCCATG
>CAZBUF010000388.1:0-7114 GCA_964495025.1 uncultured Bacteroidales bacterium
GTCCGCATCCTGATCTGATCTTTATGGATATTCAGCTTGCCGACGGGTTGAGTTTTGAGATCTTTGAACAGGCAGAAGTCAGGAGTCCTGTGATATTTACCACTGCCTACGATGAATACACAATTAAGGCTTTTAAGGTAAACAGCGTTGATTATTTATTGAAGCCTGTGGACTATGATGCTCTGGCAGCAGCCATTGACAAATATAAATCAAATTTCGGACCTGCGGTTCATAAGGAATTCAGGCCCCCTGCTGAGATATATGACAGGTTATTGAACCAGTTTACAAACCAGTACAAGAACAGGTTTGTAATTAAAGTTGGAGTACATATCAGGTCGGTGCCTGTTGAAGACATTGATTATTTTTATACAAGTGAAAAAAGCACATTTCTCAGTACAAATGAGGGGAAGGATTATGATATGGATTATTCCCTTGACCAGCTGGAGAGGCTTATCGATCCCGGAACATTCTTTCGTATCAGCAGGAAGTTCATAATAAATCTGAATGCGATAAAGGATATTATTGCCTATTCCAACAGTCGCCTGAAAATAATAATGAAAAATCCTCCGGATGATGAACCTATAGTAAGCAGGGAAAAAGTCAGGGATTTTAAAAAGTGGCTTGACAGGTAATAAAATACTAGAATGCTTCAAGGCATTTTGCAACATCCTGCATCAACCACATTGGTGTGGATGTGGCACCACAAATTCCAACTTTCTCATTTTTGCTGAACCAGTTCTTTTTAATTTCGTTTACAGAGCTTATAAAATGGCTGTCAGGGTTGATTTTTTTACACTCATCGAATAACACCCTGCCATTGGAGGAGTTTCTCCCTGCAACCAGTATTATCTTATCATGACTTACTGCAAAACGGTATAATAGCTTTTGCCTGTTATATACTTTTTTACAAATCGTATTCCTTACTTTTACCTTTATGCCTTTCTTCTTTAAATATTCGGCTATCTCAGTATAATTGTTAATGTCTTTCGTGGTCTGGCTGAAAAGTGTAAGCTCACCTGGCAATTTGCCTGTTTCAAGTTCACTTATATCCTCGAATACTGTGGCGCTGTTATTTATCTGGCCGTTAAGGCCGATGATCTCCGGATGGTTGTGTTTTCCGTAAATATATATATTCTCCTTATTTACATATGCTTCCTTAATAAGTCTCTGGATCTTTAAAATAGTGGGGCAGGAAGCATCAATGATCCTGTTGTTGTTTTTGCCGGCAAGTTTATAACTTTCGGGAGGTTCACCATGCGCCCTGAACAGAATCTCGCTGTTCTTTATATTTTTAAGATCGCCATGTTGTATGATCTTTAAACCTTTTTGTTTAAGCCTGTCCAGTTCTTCTTCATTATGCACCAGGTTACCCAGACAAAATAATTCACCTTCTTTTTGAAGTATATTCTCAGCTTTGACAATAGCATTGGTAACACCAAAGCAGAACCCGGAGTTTTTATCTATTTCTATTTCCAGATTTAACATGTTCATGGATCAATTGGAAGTTATGATAAGTTCATACCTGATAAACGATCGAACTAATATATTGTTTTTAATGTTAATATAAAAAATAATTAAAGTGTGTTGCTGTTTAATGATAATCATTTACAGTTGAAGAACTATTGTTATTTTTTACAGCATTAATTTGATTTGAGTCTGAGGTTTTCATAATTTAACACACAAAATTACTATTAATCTGTAATATAATAATTTATGAAGAAATGTAAATATATATGGTTTATTCCATTGGTCATTTATATTTCCTGTGGTGATGATGAGAAAGCCCCGGCTTACTATAAGCAGGAGATGAGAAACTTTGTAAAGGGCATAAGTAGTTATGCAAAAGGATTTAACGCGGATTTTATAGTTATTCCCCAAAACGGGAATGAGCTTGTAACTAATAACGGGGATACTGACGGTTTGCCTGATGCAGGTTATCTGAGTTCGATTGACGGCGTGGGCAGGGAGGATCTGTTTTTTGGCTATGATGATGATAATGTACCCACACCGGAGCAGGAAATAGATTATATGACTGTATTTCTTGATGTTAGCGAACAGAATAATGTTGAAGTCCTTGTAACCGATTACTGCTATTCTCATGATAAAATGGACGAATCATATGCGGAAAATAACCGGAAAAACTATATATCATTTGCTGCACCTGAAAGAGAGCTGAATGTAATACCTCAATATCCTGATAATCCATATAATACAAACACGGATGATATTGGCACGCTTTCGGATGCTAAAAACTTTCTTTATTTATTGAATCCTGAGGCTTTCTCATCAAAGAACAGTTTTATTTCAGCATTAACAGAAACAAATTATGATATATTGATAATTGACTTCTTTTTTGATGATGAAGAATTTACATCATCGGATATTAATTTATTAAAAACAAAGCAAAATGGCGGTGAACGGCTTGTCATTTCTTATATGAGCATTGGCGAAGCGGAGGATTACCGTTTTTACTGGAAAATCATCTGGAAAACCATTCCCCCTGAGTGGATGGCAGGGGAAAATCCTTACTGGGAAGGTAATTATAAAGTGAAATACTGGAAAAAGGAATGGCAGGATATTATTTTCGGCAATGAGAGCTCATACCTTAAAAAAATCATCGATGCCGGCTTTGACGGAGTATACCTTGATATTATCGATGCGTTCGAATATTTTGAGTGATAAATTTATTTGAAATAGCGTCAGGATATAATATCCTTTCATCCCAGTTTGCCCCTGAGCCAGTCAAGTGCATCAACTTCTTTATCAAATGCTTTTGTTATAATCTGTGGTTTGTTGAACTTAAGATATAAATTCATCAGTGTATTATGAAATATAGAATTTATTAATATTGCTATGGCAAGGATATTTTTTGACTCCATGTTCCCAAAATACGATCTTGCCTCTCTTGACATAAAAATCATTTCTCTCACATCAACCAGATCAACGTGTTTTACAGATCCTGCCATATCATTGACTGTTTCAAATATAGCTTTAGCGGCTTCAACATCAATATTTGAGTTAGGCAGCATTTTAATCTTTACGATCCTGTCTTCTTCAAAATCAATAGTTGTAACGCCGGGGATTGTTTTTGAAGGTTCCATTAATATAATATTATAGCATATAATAATTAAAATTAATGAAAACCTGCGAAAGTACCTGAATTATTGTGAATTATATGAATAGTATTTCAAAAATCCGGTTCAGAACGGTTGAGTATCATTTTTTTTATTCCATAAATATCTTTCCCTGCCTGCAACTTATAGAAATATACTCCGTCATGCAGCCCTTCTGCATTTGCTATGGCTGAGTAAAAGCCGGCCTTTTGAAACTCATTAACCAATACACGGACCTCTCTGCCGTATATATCGTAAATTTTCAGGCTGACATAATCAGGCCTCGGTATTATATATGAGATTCTCGTTGAATGGTTAAAAGGATTAGGATAGTTCTGTTTTAGTTCAGGAGTGAGATTCTTAATGTATTGATCATCATCCTGGCCGCTATATATTCCCTCTTCGACCGAAGCTGAATATGAAAAGGTAGTCAGGCCCTGACCGTTACGCCATATCTCAAAACCGGCTTCCATATTATGCATGTACCATGATTTATCCAGGTAGCCTCTTATCATGGCATCATTTATAAATTCTCTGAAATCCACGCTGATGCTGTCTCTCACACTTATAAGCCTGTAGGCAATGTAATTGACCCACCATTCTGCAAAATAAACATCCCACAAATAACCTCCTATTTCTTTTTCCCCTACTTTTGTACCTCCGGGGGTTGCGCCACCACCATGGTTTATCCACACCATGAGTTCGCCGGTGTAATCGGACCCATAGCCGGTGGGATCAAACCAGGCTTCAAAGGCGGCGTTCCATGTTCCTGAAACACCTTCTGTGCTTATTACCCAAGTGAAAGGAGCACTGCTGATTTCATTTATCTTCTTCGGCAAGTTGCTGTTTTGTGTGCAGACACCCCAATGACATCCTTTATAAATAAATGGGTAGGAACATACATTGCCATCATCGTGAGCGGATAAGCTTACCCTGAAAAATGTAGAATCAGAATAAATCTCAAGGCACTGGTCACCAACACCCAATCCGCTTCCCCAAACATTGTTGGATATGATATATTCTCCACCCATTACATCCGCATCTTCAGGTTTGCATAATTCCTGAAGCTGGGCATTCAATGTAAAGGATACTGCTATGCCGGCTATACTGGTGAAAAGATATTTAATCATATTATTTTTCCCTAAACCATTCAAGGGCACTGTTATAATCTGAAAACAGCCGTGTATTAAAACCCTGATTTACTGTTACAGTCTCAATAAAGTAATGCGAACTGTTCCCGGACTCTATAACAAGAGCTACCTTATCTTCCCGTTTTCGCCCGTATTTCTCAAGCTCCTGGGCAAACTGGTAATTTTCCCAGATTTGCCATGAATTATTTACTACACGCAAATCAAACAGAAAACAACTAATACCATATTTATCGGCAATTTTAGATGTTTCCCTGGTGATCTTTAATGTTGTTTCGGCGGTAATATCAGTTCTGACATCAACAATTAAATATGTTTTATCATCTGATAAACGTATTATGTATTCAGTATTCTCTATCTCTGCCATAAACAGATTTGAAATAAAAAAATTAAAATAATAAATACAATGCGAATGTTCTGTTGTTAATGAATATCACAAGATAATAAAAAAAATTACATAATAATAATCGTTCCCGGTGAAATGTATATAAGTCAGGCGTAAAATATTCTCATTAATTAGGATTATAAGACTGATTATGATATCTTTAAATGCGTAAACCCGGATTCCGGGATGAAATATATTGGCATATAAACCAGAGAGATACAGAAGTTATAAATTTAAATCAACAAGACATGAGATTCGGATATTTTAACGACAAGGATAGAGAATATATCATTACTGATCCTAAAACACCCTGGCCCTGGATAAATTATCTGGGTAATGAGGATTTCTTTTCATTAATATCAAATACTGCGGGAGGTTACAGTTTTTATAAAGATGCCCGCTTGAGGAGGATAACCCGATACAGGTATAATAATGTACCCATGGATGCCGGGGGGAAATATTTTTACATAAATGAAGGCGGGGACGTATGGTCTCCGGGATGGAAACCTGTAAAAGCAAAATTAGATAACTATGAATGCAGGCATGGACTGGGATATACAATAATCAGAGGTGAAAGGAACAGGATTGAAGCTGAGGTATTATATATGGTCCCATTCCGTTACTGGGGTGAGGTCCAGAAAGTCAGGCTTACTAACAAATCCGGATCGGTCAAAAAATTTAAATTATTCTCCTTTGTAGAGTGGTGCTTATGGGATGCAAATGAGGATACAACAAACTTCCAGAGAAACTTCTCTACCGGACAGGTAGAACTGGAAGGCTCAACCATATATCATAAAACAGAGTACAGGGAAAGAAGGAATCATTATGCTTTTTATACGGTAAACACGAAAATCGCAGGATATGACACTGACAGGGAAACATTCATCGGTTTATATAACGGATTTGATGCCCCTGATGCAGTGATAAAAGGAAAACCGGGAAATTCCGTCGCTCATGGATGGTCACCTGTCGCATCGCACTGTATTGATATTAACCTGGATGCAGGAGAGACAAAAGAACTCATATTTATCCTGGGATATGTTGAAAATCCAAATGATAAAAAGTTTTCCGCACCACAGGTGATTAACAAGAAACCGGCAGAAGAGATGATAGCAAAATTTCAGACTCCCCGGGCAGTAGATAATGCTTTTATAGAGTTGAAAGAATTCTGGGATGATCTGCTGTCTGTTTATTGCCTTGATCATCCTGATGAAAAACTGAACAGGATCGTAAATATCTGGAATCAGTATCAATGTATGGTGACCTTTAATTTTAGCCGCAGCGCTTCATTTTTCGAGTCAGGCATTGGCCGCGGAATGGGGTTCAGGGATTCAAACCAGGATCTTATCGGTTTTGTACATCAGATTCCCGAAAGGGCCAGGGAAAGGATAATAGATATTGCTTCAACACAATTTGATGACGGAGGCGCTTACCACCAGTACCAGCCATTAACAAAACGTGGAAATGATGCAATTGGAAGTAATTTTAATGATGATCCGCTCTGGTTAATAGTGTCAGTTGTAGCATATATAAAAGAAACCGGCAAATGGGATATTCTTGATGAGATAGTTCCTTTTGATAATGATGAATCAAATAAAGCTACATTGTTCGAACATTTAAAACGTTCTTTTTACCACGTAGTGAAAAACCTGGGACAGCATGATCTTCCGCTAATAGGAAGAGCGGACTGGAACGACTGCCTGAACCTGAACTGTTTTTCGGAAACACCGGGCGAATCGTTTCAGACAACGGAAAATAAGGAAGGAGGAATAGCAGAATCCGTATTTATTGCGGGAATGTTTGTACTCTATGGCAATGATTTTGTTGAGATTTGCCGGAGGCTGGGCAAGGAAGATGAAGCAAAGAAAGCGGAAAAACATATAGAGAAGATGAAAACAGTGGTTGATAAATATGGCTGGGATGGCGAATGGTTCATAAGGGCGTACGATCATTTCGGGGAGAAAGTAGGTAGTAATGAACAGAAGGAAGGAAAAATATTTATTGAATCGCAGGGTATGTGCATCATGGCAGGAATAGGCGTTGAAGACGGCCGTGCACTTCAGGCACTTGATTCCGTTGAAAAATACCTCGACTGTGATTATGGAATAGTGTTAAATAATCCTGCGTTTACGGAATATGTAGTAAAATACGGTGAAATATCTTCCTATCCTGAAGGATATAAGGAAAATGCAGGCGTTTTCTGCCATAATAACCCGTGGATCATGATAGCTGAAGCCATGGTTGGTAACGGGGAGAGAGCATGGGAATATTATAGGAAAATATGCCCGACCTACCTTGAAGATATCATTGAACTGCATAAGACCGAGCCATATGTATATGCACAAATGATTGCAGGCAAAGATTCTTTTAAACCAGGCGAGGCAAAAAATTCATGGCTTACAGGAACTGCTGCCTGGAACTATTATGCCATCACACAATATATCCTTGGTATTCAGCCCGGATACGAC